>NZ_FRBE01000016.1 GCF_900142535.1 Fibrobacter sp. UWEL | reverse complement strand
CAAGAATTTTGTATCTTTGCTCTCGGTTAAGATGACTCAATGCAACCTCTTTGTGGTAAGAGAAGGTTGCAATTTAGTTATCCTAGCTGGCTCCCATCTGGGGGCCTTTTTTGCATCCTTCAGATTCCGCTCGGATTATGCATTTGCAAATAGAATTCGGGTGTATTGGTTATGGGTTAGGCCGGAACGGTTTCCAATAAAGATAGGAACGATAAAGTCAAAGAAGAAGGCTAGAGACACCACCGCAGAAAATACCATTGCCATATGGACATTCGTTGTATTGAAGGAACTGCGGTGACTGTTCATGGATTGCTTCAACAGCAAAAAACAGGCCCCTAGCAGGAAGGGAGAATCAAAAATTAGGAATAGGCAAGCAAAACTTGTTGCGATAGGCTGTTCTGCAAAGGGGGCATATCCTCCGATGGTAAAGCTGGTAATGGCTCTTGGCGCGATAATGAACAGAATGTTCACCGAGATTACCGCCGTAACGGCGATAACGCGGATTCCCTCAAAGGTATAGGCCTTTTTGGGAAGAACCAGCAAATCACCCATGCGGTAGGCTTGAATTCCCAGCTGGATCCATGCGATGGATTGAATGCAAAATACAACTTGGCGGACAATGTATTGAGGAGAACCCTCTTCCATATATCCGCTCAAGAAGGTACTCCCAATAAAGCTACAGATGCTCCATATGGCACAAATGATTACAAACCTGTTAAGGATTGTAGGCGTGTGCTTTACTTCAACCTTCCTCATCAGCATCACCGGGAATGCAATCACGGTGAATAAAGAGAAGAGGGTGATGAACTGTAGGTATAGAGAGTCCGAGTACAAGCATTCAATCATGAATGTAATCCTTTCTACTTGACTCTCTTGATACCGAAGGTTTCTGTCTTATCGTAGCTTGCTGAAGTGTCGAAACGCTTGATGGTTTCTGCATCCTTTGTCATGTTGGGTGAGAACTTGCAGTCAAACTGAGCCTTATAGATGTAGGCTCCAGTTCCCGCTGCTCGGCCCGATTCTGTCTGGATACCTGTCTTCGGCATGTTTGCCCATTCGGTGAAGAATACGACCTTGCCTGCAGTAGAGAGGTATTGCTTGGGAAGAACCTTGAAGGATCCTGATATGCGGTTTACGTAGCTACCCAGGTTGGTGTAGATAGGAATGTTATAGCGTACTTTCAGAGTATCCCATGCGGGGTCTTCAGAAGATGTTGCGCCGCGAGGTACGGTCATTTCAATCTTCCAGACTGCACCACTCAGGGCTGTAGAATCAAGATTTGTAGGTGTGGCCTTGCCTCCAACAATCAGATCCAGCTTCTTGGTGGTGGGGTTCATTACGTAGTAGCGAATGTTCTTGTTGCCCATCGGTACGGAAGTCTGTACATTGCCGGAACTTACCAGGTGCTGAGCCATCGTCACGTTAAACTTAATCTTTGGCTTGCCGGAGTTGGAAATGGGAATCCAAGGACTGTTCAAGGAGGGAAGATTATTCTTCACGTCAACAATGGCGCTCATTTCCTTGGGCTGCAGACGGACGTAATCGCCGTCGTTTACGACCAGTTCACTTTCGCTATCGTAGCCTGCTGTGATTGAAACGCCGCCATTAGTCATATTCCAGGCAGCAAGATCTGCTTGGAAGACGGTGGTATCTCTGGATCCCTGTTTTTGACGATAGAATACTAATGTTGCGTCGCGATTGTTGCAGGGCTCGCTAAGGCTGAGTGTCATGAATACTGTGTTGCCGGAGGTGCCGCGCAAGGTGGCGGAGGTAATGACAGGACCAACCAAATCTTCTACTAGAGCGTTGGAGACGGTGTAGGATGCGCCAGAACCCAGATGCTCTGTAATGAGGCCTGCTCCATCAATTTCAATGCCCTTGGCTTCTCCGCTATGCTTACCGCTGGTGTTACCCAACGAGAATGGCTTCTGCAGGTCAATGACTGCAGTCATTCCGTCCATGGCAACAATTGCGTCCGTGCCAGGAATGCTGACGATTTCTTCTTCCGTTCGACCGAAGGCTATGGAAATGCTGTCAGGAGTATGTCTTGCGTCCATGGGACGTGCAAATTCAACTTCGATATGTTCTGCAAGACCATCCTCGTCCTTGTCGGAGATGAACGCATAGGTTATGGGTACCGGAATCAGTTTCAGCGTGATGGGTAGCTTGGGCTGACCGCACTGCGCTGCAATGCCATTTCCACTCTTGTCCGTGATGGTGCTGGTACTCAACAGCTGGGCATACATGCCTTCTGTTACCAGGGATCCTCCACCTGCGTCAAATCCAATTTCATATTCCCAAATGTTCAGTTCAGGATTGTATTCCTTAGCTTCAATAATCACAGGGGCTGAAGTCGGAGTAATCTGGTCTGCTGCGAACAGTTGTACGAACCAATCAATACCAGGATCGGCAATGGGTTCGCTGAACTGGAAGTATACTCGGTCTGAAGTTGCTGTGTCGAGACGTT
Organism: Fibrobacter sp. UWEL; assembly: GCF_900142535.1. Taxonomy (NCBI): domain Bacteria; kingdom Pseudomonadati; phylum Fibrobacterota; class Fibrobacteria; order Fibrobacterales; family Fibrobacteraceae; genus Fibrobacter; species Fibrobacter sp. UWEL. The sequence goes on along the minus strand of NZ_FRBE01000016.1, from coordinate 78,885 downwards.
CCAGGACAGAAACAGAAAGCAGGGTAGGTGCAATGCCGTCCTTGTAGACGCCTGATTCGCTTCTGATTGTTCCCTTGTCATCAGTTACCAGTGCAATGTAGCCCGAGGGATTTGTGTTGATGGCTGTATCCTGGATGTCCAGGGCCACCACCATGTTCAAACCATCCTTGCTGATCACCTTTGTGGCGGTCAGGGTATCGCTCTTGTAGACGTACTTGATGGACTTGAATGACTGACCATCGGTGTAATCATTGAACAGGACAATGTTCATTGCGTCCGGTCTGTTGTCGCAATCAGTATCCACCATGAAGGCTGTTTCAATGAGGGGCCAGGGGGGCAAATCAGCTACGGAAAGATGAGTCTTGGTACTTGCGTAGACTACCTTGGATGTGTTGGGGCCAAGAACGGTCAAGTTTGTTTCCAGAACCTGGTCTGCCTTCACGTAGAAGACTGCTTCACCATCCACAATGTCCACCTTGAAATCTTCGGCAGTGGAAATAGTTGCTTCTGCGGAGGAATAGAATTTGGCAAGTCCGGATTCAGACCCGAGAATGATTGTGATTCGTTCATTGGTAATGGGAGTGCGGTTGCTGTCCAAAAGTCTAACGTGGACTTCTGTGGGGGAACCTAAGATATAGGCCCTGACGGTATCGACGGTAAACACCAGATAGCGTTGTTCCGGAGGTACGGTAATGGTATCGATTTCCACATTGGTACGAACCACGCCGCAGGCGCAATCGTAACTTCCGTTGAGGTTTGCGGCGTGATTATGCCAGCTTACGAATTCCATGTAGTTGTTGGAGTAGCCCAGGGTGGTGTCCATACGGAAAAGCAGGGAGTCCTTGCGGTTTGCAGCCAGGTACATGGTGTTGGCCATGCGGGAAGTGCCGTTCATCTCGAAGTCGTCCAGCATGCCGGTGGGGGACACGCCTGATGTGGCGATATAGGATGTCGGGTAATCTTCCTTTTCTACAGAAGAAACGGGAGATACGAAGGGACTTTCAAATTCAAGGCTGACGACGCGGTTGACCTGAGGGCCGTTTTCCGGAGTGTAATCAGGTCCATAACCGTAAACGTGTTTCCCGTGGTAGTATACGGCAATATAGGGGTCGCGGACGAATGCTTCTACCTTGACTCCGTTTGCGTCGTATTCCAGCCAGGTTGTTTCCGATCCCGAGAAGGAGGGACCATTGGTCAAGTTGACTCCCTTGAACTGTACAGGATCGTCTTCGCTGGTATGGGCACGCAGAGACCAGGAACCTTCAAGCTCACCGAAGTTGGTTGTCTTGTTATTGGGATTGTAGTCATGGAACAGAACCTGGAAGACCAAACGACCGGAAACTTCCAGGATGCCATTAGCCTTGATGGGTAAGTAGTATCCGCCAAATCCATCTGGCTGTGCAGTTCCGAACTCAATGGAGATTGGGTTGGGAGTTGCAATACCACTACCACCAAAGCTTTGTTTGATATTGCACAAGGCGGTAAGATTGGGATTGTTCAAGTACATGCGAATTTCGAAGTCTTCAAAGGGAATGGTGTCATTGTTCGTGATGTTAATGATAAACTGCTTACAATCCTTCCAATCGGTACATGCGGCGTTATCTTGATAGGAACTGGGCTTAATGGCGATGTCCAGGTCTGCGTATGTGGAGTAAGCATCCGTGGTGAAGGTGTATCCCTGACCACCGTTATCGTCGGAAGTTGCGCCAGAGGATACGCTGAAGTAGTAAGTGGTTCCTGCCTTCAGGTTGGTAAGAGTTGCCTGATGGAACAGGACTGCGCCGCCTTCTGCAGCCTGAGCTTCATTCAAAGCAGACATGGAGGTGCCGTAGTTCACAACACCGTTCATGCGGTCACTGCTCCACCAGAAAATCTTTGCGCTACGGTTGTCCACCTGACAGATGGTAACTCCGCTGATGGTTGTGGTGGAAGGAACCATGGTAAACTGATACCACTGACCGTGATTGTCATCGGTGGAGAGGTTGCGCTTGGTGTCCATACCTTCCAGGAAGAAGTAATAGGTCTTGCCCATTTCCAGACCGTCAATGGTCAGGGCACCACCCTTACTTGCGGTAGACTGCTGGACGGACTTTGCACCAGAGGTGGAGGGGGAAGTGTTGTAGAATACGGTGACCAAAGCAACTTCGTTGGCGTCCCAGCTGACGATTGCGGAAGTTTCCGTAATGGGAGTGCCTGCAATGTTACTGAACAGGGGACCTTCTGCATCGATGGGGAGGGTGGCTGCCAAACTCTGGGCCGGCATCAAAAGCTGAACAGAGAAGTCAATACAGGTTTCAGTGGCGGTATAGTCCTTCCAGTCTTCCAGCAAGGTTCTGTTGGGGGCTGCACCACCCATCAGAGCTCCTCGAGGGCAGCGGTATTCGTACGGCATACCACCTGCATTATAACCATCAGGGTTTGCTGTACGGTTATGGGGATGGTTCTGGTTCTTGTCGCCAGCGCCCATAATGAAGGAAATGTCCCAAGGGTTTGCGCCCAGGTTGTAGTAGATGTTGTCCAGAGCCAGGTTCAGGTAGGCTTCATGTTCTGCACCGGTAGTGATTTCGGAGAGCATGAAGATTGCGTTTGCGGCACCCATGTTGTAGCGGTTGAAACCCCAGTCACTGGATGTCCATACAAGATTGTAGGGAGGAACGGACTTGACGCTGCCGAATCGATTTTCATAGACCTTGTTGGATCCTTGGGAACCGTCATCGGTCAAACGACGCAGAGAGTTGGTAGCGCGCTGGAGCAAGGTGTCTCTTTCCAGTTCGCCCACATTGTAGGTCAGGGCCACATCCTTGTCTTCAAGGATGAGCTTTACGAAAGAGAACAGCACATAGGCGTGAACGTTTTCATAGTCCGTCATCCAGCCTCCGGGATAGAAACCACTCACCTGACCAAGATAACCGGCTCTGAAATAAGGACCTGCATCATTAGGTTCGTTATTGAACTTGTAGTTGTCTGGATTGTCATGAATTTTCGTGTTCTTGTACAGGTCGTATTGGTATATGGTATCCTTAGTGGCGTACCACAATGCCAATGCAGCTGCAGCGGCGTCATCATTCATGTTGGAGGCGTTACTTCCACCGGGATAAAGAGCGCTGGGAATGGTCGTGTGGGTTAAACCATATTGACCTGCGGTGGTATGGGGGAATGTCACGTTGGTATAGATGTCTCTTGCGGCTTCCAGAAGGGAGTCTGCATAAACGGGATCATAAGGTTCCCAACCTGCGGCGAAGTAGGCCAGGGCTGCCGCAAATGCACCGGAGTAAGTTCCAACTTCTGCAGTTACATCACGGTCGGGGCCACCCTTTGTGTATGCTTGGGCATCCTGCTTTTCGGGGACATCCCAGAACTCATGGTCCAGTTCGCTACCCACCGTGTGGTACATATCGTTCTTGGCAATGAGTCCATCTGCCTTGGATGCCTTATAGAGTTTAAAGATATAGTCTGCACCGATCTTTGCTTCGTAAAGAATATCGGGAATACCGTCCGTGATGGTGGTATCTGCGTAGGAATTGCCATAGCGGTCTTCAGCCTTGTTTTGGTAAACCAGGTACGTGGTTGCCAAGGCGTAGGCTGTGTAGCCGATGGTTTCGGAAGGCTTGAAATGGTCTCCGCAGTCGTGCCAGCCACCAGTCAGGTCGTGACCCACGGCTGAACCATCCTTCAAGTGGCAAGCTGCATGCATATGGGACTTGGTATTACCGCAGCGCTGGATGCCGAAGAACTTCAAGGAATTTTCAAGAATGGCGTTGAAGATGGAGGGATGCACATAGAATGTGGCAGAGGTGTCGTTACCAACCACGATGTAGTATTCACCCATGGTGGTAATGGCGGTAAAGTCTGCCTTGTATAGAGCTTCCGTTGCTGTAGTGAGGGAATCGTTTTTCCCGAACTCATAAAGAACGTCGAGGGAGTTGAACGAACCGTTAACCCAGATGTTCGGCTTGGGGGCATTGGCATCCAGCAAGGTCAAGTTGGTGGAACCTGCGTCCACCTGCTTGCCGGTGTTGGCGTCAATGACCTTGAATGTCTTGACTGTAGGATCTGCCACGTAGGCGTATTTATGGTCCTGCGGTCTAAATCCACTCTGATTCACTCGAATAGGACGCCTTTTATAGACGTTTAAGGAGTCCAGATAACGTCGCTCGCTAACCTTGTCGGTGCGGTCGATGTTCGGGAAGTCATCTGCAGCGGTTGCTGCAGTGACGAATGCCATGCCTAAAAATAGTGCTGTCTTAATCAGTTTCATCATAGGGATTATCAATTCAATGAATTAACGTTTCTTGTTACGCTTAAAGCCGAAGGTTCTTGTCTTGGAATCGGATTCCTTCTTGCGGTCGCCCTGGACGCAAGAGAGACCGTCATCACGGAGCTTGCTGTCCACGGTTTCGGTACAGGTGGAAGTTGCCTTGAAATCAAACTTGGCTATGTAGGGACCGGTACCGATCTTCTTGCCGTCAACGGATACGGGGGCGTCTCCGTCCTTGGCTATCCATTCCAGACTCAACTTGATTTCGCCGTTCTCGTTCACGTAATTGCGGAGAACGTTGAAGCTGGCTGCATTAATCTTGATCTTTTGATTGTTGATGAACTGTCCCAGGTTGTCATAGACATCTGCAGCGATGTTCATCTCGTAATCATAGAAGTAGGTCTTTGTAGTACCAGCCAGAGATGCGGACGGAATCACGATGGTAATGTTGAATACGGGACCTGTAGAACTGGTGGGTTCCAGGGTGGTAACGTTACCCACGGACCAGGAACCATGATTGTTTTCCAGGTAAGTGCGAACACCGTCGCTGTTGGTGACGGATAGAACGAAGGGATAGTTCTGGAACTGCAGGGGGAGCACTGCAGGAACGGTTCCCGTTTCAGTTCCGACGCTTTGGCCCATGGTTACGATAAAGCGGGTCTTTTCTGAGGTTTTGCCCACTACGGTTACCCAGGGATTCTGATCTGTTGCGAAATTACCCGTCTTGTCGCTGAATCTTGGAGCGGGATTCTGACCTTCATAAACTAGGCGAATCTGATCACCAATACGGATTGCGTCATCGGCGTTATCCTTGTAAGAGAACGTGTACTTGTATTCACCTTCAATGAGGGTAAGCGGAGTCAGGAAGGAGTAAGCGGGGAGGTCTCCTGTGCGCTTACGTTCAATGTAGCTGGCCGTAATATCCTTGCTGGAATTCAAGGGCTCGGACATCTTCACAGAAAGGTATGCCGTGTTTCCAGAAATATCCTTAGAAGCGCTCATAATAATGGGCGGGCACTTGTCTGTGATTGTATAGTGGATGTCGAAGAAGCCTCCTTCAGGTCCCAAGCGTGGAGTGACTCGACCGCCAATACCATCGTTAGGTCCGCTGGTTGCACCCTTGGGGAAGCCGTTGGTAGCGTCCATCTGAATGAGGATGGCGGAAACGGTTTCTGTTACCGGATTGGTGCCAATCACTTGACCGTAGGTGGCGCTGGTGGAATCCTTGTCGAATACTTCTTCTTCGCGAGTCTGTTCTACCACAGTGTGGGTCCAGCTACTGGGCTTAAAGCTCAGGGTGGTTGCGTTCATTCCCCAAACCACAACGAAGCTGTCCAACATATCCTTTTCGCGGAGTGGCTTTTCAAATACCATATACAGTTCATCCGGATAGCCATCGCCCTGCAGGTCGCGCATTTCTGCATGAGTGATTGCCACGGGTCTCGGAGTTTCTGAAATCACAACGTTTTTGCAGGCGTTTACAGGATCAAGAGCGTTAAAGGACTTGTCCGTTGCCATGTTCGTTTTCATGTAGACCGTGACACCTTCTGCAAGAATCTGGCCGTCGGTGTTTCCGGTAACAGCAAACATCCAGCTCTTGCCGTCGTTAGTGGTCGTTGCCTTGCCAACCACATTGATTGCGGCTCCGGTAACGCCCATCACTTCAAGGGGCCAGGTATTTGCGGAACTCAGTAGAACCGGTTCATTGAATGCCACCATCAAGGTGTCTTCCGGATACTGGCGGTCCGGATTTTCCAACAGGGTGACGCTAATCAGCTGGGGAAGAATTCCGTCGCTTACAGCCAGGCGTTCCTTGCTGACTTCGCCATCAGCCTTCAGGTAGATTTCTGCAACACCGAAGGGTGCTGCATTTTCGGGAATGACGATTTCTGCAGGAATCTTGACGACAATGTCTCTTTCACCTGTTGTCTTTACACCTGCAAGAGAAACTTCCGCAGTATCTGACATACCACTGATGTAGAAGCGCATGCTCTGGAACTGGACGTTTTCATCCAGTTCGCTGGAGAACTGTACCAGCAGCTGGTCGGCAACGTTATCGCAGTTGGTATCTTGAGCAAGAACCTTCAGCGGAGTGGGGTAGGTTGCTTCCGCATAGAAACTCTGCTTGGAAACGTCTTCGTCATCATCCGGATCCAGATAGATCACCTGGATGGTGTCACCTGCAAAGAAGGAAATCTGGTTGCCGGAACGCTGGTTCTTAGCAACAGAGACTGCGTTGACAGTAAACTTGCTTACGAAGTAACCCGGGTTGGTTGCATCCTCGACCATGGCGACCTTCAGGGTGTCGCTCTTCTTGTTGTTGATTACGAGAACGTTAACGGTTCCGCTATACTTCGCCTTGTCCTTGTCGTTCAGGTAGATGTTGAAATTGGTTCCGCTAGGATCTGCGTGGCTTGCAACAGGATTACCAGCCACGTCCTTGATGGTCAATGCAGAGGCTGTCAGGTTGCCGCGAGAGAACTGAACATAGTAGTTGCGGTTCACGAAGGCGCAACCGCCGTTTTCGGTACAAGCTTCACATTCCGGGTTGGGGCCAGCAAAGATGGTGATGTCCACCTTGTTGCTGCCAATGCCCATCTTTACAGGAATGTTCAAGGTCCAAAGGCCTGTGGAGTCAATGATACCGTCGCCAGATTCCACATTGTAGTGAGCGATGATGACGCCGTTATTGTCGAACATCATGATTTCGTCACCAACGCGCTGGGTGGTGGTCTTGAGCTGAACACCGTTTGCCCAGATCTTGGTGATGTAGCCCTGTTCAGAAATCTTGGCATGCCCCTTCACGTAAACAGTGCTGCTGGTTTGGTCAAGTTCTACATAGCTACCATCAGAAACGTTAAACGGTGCATCGAAGGTTGTTGTAATCTCGTAATGAGCGCGCTTGGTGCTCATTTCCTGCTTGGAGGGGCTGTAACCCCAGATGAATTCATTCTTGCGATAAACGGTGATAAACTGGTTGATGGGTACTTCATTGTCTGTATCGCCGTAGTCCTTGTCCTCAATGGGCATGCCGTCGTAGTCGGCGCCATCTACTAGGAATTCATGGGGTGCCCAGGACCAGTCGCCGGTTTCCTTAGAGAAACGCTTTTTGGCGACGGCGCGCAAAGTTTCGCAGGTCTTGTAACCATCGTTGGAGATACCCGAGGAGAAACCGAAGTCAATGCGGAGTCGGGACTGGGACTTGATGGTAGAAGAACCGAGCGGAGCGGGGAAGTAGTAGGAGTACTTGCCTGTTGCGGCATCATAGGTGTCGTCCAGTCGAACCGGCAGGGCTGCGCGGAGCAGGTCGCGGAGTTCTCGGTCGTTTTCGCAGGGCTTGTTAAAGCCTGCTTCGTCGTAAGCCTGGCAAATATCGGAGTCAATCAAGGTGGCGCACTTTTCCACTTCTTCGGGCAGAGCGGTAAAGTACAGACGCAGGGTTAGGCTATCAAACGGTCTTGCTTCGTTGTTGTAGACGTTTGCATCCAGGAAGTCCATACCGCCAAATTCATACTGGTAGGTTCTAACACTGAAGTCGTACCAGCCTACGGGGGTGGTGAACTTCAGCAGATTTCCGTCATCATCCACGTTGGTGTATACGCCGTTGCTTTCTACCATATAGTAGTAGGTTGTCTGTTCCTTCAGTCCGCCAATCTTCACGTAGTGGAACTTGGTGGGAAGGCCTGCGATATCTGCATTGCTGTTGCCGGAGTTGAAGGCGAATTCGTTAGGAGTTGCATGTGCCACAGTATCCCAGTAAACCTTGGATTCGTATTCTCCGTTGGGTGTATACCACATGATTTCTGCGGTGTCTGCGCTCAAGTTACATACGGTAACATTGTTGATTTCTGCTGCTTCAACTGTGTTCAGTGTGGTAAAGCTATAGGGGGTTTGGGTGCTATCGACTAAGAACTTCTGGGTATAGTTCAGTTCGTTATAAGCGTTCTGTCCCAGAACGTAGAAGTAATAGGTGGTGCCCTTATCAAGACCACGAAGGATGATTTCGTGCTGAACGGCCTTTTCGTCATTGGAGGCGTTCAGTGTGTATTGTCCTTCTGCGGTGCCATACATGATGGTTGCTGTACCGCGGGTAGAAAGCTTGACCATCACAATAGCGGAGTCCATGCTGACGTGTCGGATTTCCACGTTAACCTTGGGTGCGGCGGTGCGGTCAAACTTTGCTGCTGCTAGAGCGCCGGAACTTACCAGGGTTGCTGCGGCATCGATACAGGTTTCAGACTTGTGGTAATCTTCCCAGCTCTTGTTGTCGGGAACCATGGAGTTGGTAAGCCCCGGAGTGACGCCACCGTAGAGAGCACCTACAGGAGGATTGTACTTGTAGTTTGCGCCGGGCTGATTCTTTCCTTCCGGGTTTGCTGCACGATGGTGAGGGTGGTTGTCATTCTTGTCACCGATACCCAGAATGTAGGAAACGTCCCAGGGGTTTACGCCCAACAGGTAGTTCAACTGGTTGATACCCAACTGGTGCATTTCGTCGGACTTCCAGTCCGGGGAACCAGCCTGAGGAAGAACGTAGCCCTTCTCGGTAATATCCTTAGTGACATCTGCGTAGGCCAGCACTTCAAAAATATTACCTGCCTGGTAACGGTTGTAAATCCAGGTCTGGTCTGTATTCATGGTGTACCAGAGGTCATCATAGGTGATGGAGGACGGCTTCCAGATGTTGTTGCTGCCCGGAAGCTGAAGTCTCTGGGAACCTTGGCCGTAGGACATGTCGCCAAGGTTTGCGATCATATCCATAACGCAGTCTTCAATGGCATTAGACCATTCTTCTTCGGTAAGACCGTATTCTGTGGTTGCCTTAGTCTTGTCGGCGAGAATCAGCTTGTAAAGGGCGTAGAGGGCATAGGAGTAGGCGTTTGCCCAGCTAGTGTTTTTCACATCCTTGAAGAAGCCCTTGTTATTGGTCACGAACCAACCACCCTGGAAGAAGCCGGGACCGTCCATATATTCCTGACCTTGAACCAGGTTTCTGGTACGGATCATGTCGTCGGCGTATTCCTTCTTGCCTGTGGCGTAAAGGAGTGCCACGGAAGCGAGGGCCAGGTCGTCATAGAATTCGTTGTTGCCGTTATAGGCCGGAGAGCTCCAGCCCGCAGCTTCCTTGTTATACTTGAAGGTTTTGCCGCCATCATAGGTGGACTTGCCCTGAGCCAGGCTCTTGGCGAAGTCGTACATCTTTTCTGCAACCATCAAGCAGGAGTCTGCAAAGTCCTTGTCGTATTCGGCATAGTTCTTGGAAAGAATGGCAAGGCCTGCTGCTGTTTCGCCACCGATGTTGGAACCGATTTCACCTAGACGTACGGTACGGGATACGGGACCGCCACGGTCTGTTGCCGCTGCAGAACCATCGATGGGAAGTTTATCCTGGTTTTCAGGACGTCCCCACCAGCCATGGTCAGAACCAAAGTTACCTACAGAAAGTGCCATGTCATCGATGACACCCTTGGCGCGGACGAATGCGCGGAGCACAAAGTCTGCACCATGCTTTGCTTCACGGAGCATATCGGGAACACCATCGGTATTGACGGTCTCGCCTTGGTTGTAGGCATAGACGTCTTCGTCGGCGTCGGGGTTAGTTGCTGCCATCACCGCAGCCACCATGAAGGCGTACATCTGGGTCTGGGATTCCTTCAGGTGGTCTCCGCAGTCATAGTATCCACCTTCCAGGGTTCCTGCCAAAGCTGCGTTATACTGGCTGAAGTCACGAACGTCGTCAGATCCGGTAACGATAGGACCTGCACCATCCAAGGTATGGCTTGCGTCATGGAACCAGGACTGTCCATTACCGCTACGGTTAATGCCGTAGAACTTTAGGGCTGCGGAACGGACCATGGAGTAAACGCGATTGCTGATAATAAAGGTGCTGGAAATGTCGTTTCCAACCTTAATGCGGTAGCGAGTGTCGGATTCAAGGCCTGCGGAGGGGATAAAGCCTCTCTGGACTGTTCCGGACTGGCCTGTGATATCCACCTGGTAGCGCTTCTGGTCGTTGGTGGCTGCGTTTGTGCCCGCAATAATAGTCCAGTCAGAAGAGATAATCTTACCGGTGGAGGTAAATGTGCCCGTCACTTTGGGGCTAAGGGAGTTTCCGTCGATATCGACAACTTCAAATTCAGTAGCGTTGCCCACATAGTAAAACTGCTTTTCCGGGTCGCTTTCCATATAACCGGCCTGGTTGATACGGATGGGGGACATACGCACGTTGATAGCGTCCAGGTAGGCCTGGTTCAATGTGTCGGGAATAAAGGCGTTGGGCTGGAAAGAGGCCGGAGTCCTATTCTTAGGCACCATATTGTGCTTCTTGGTGACCGTAGTATCATAACGATCAAAGATGGATTCATCCCAAGTCAAGGGCCAGACGGGCCTAATCAGGTCATAAGGAGTGGGTTGTTCCTGAGTTGCGGCTGACGCAAAGGCGGTAGCTGCTAATAATACGGCGGCAAATTTTTTCATAAACGACACGGAGCCTCCTTTCATAATACACAAAAAGACAGAGTACAGCATGCACTCATCCTAACATTCCAAACACTTAAATGTTAAGATAGATTTATCTGCCCAAAATGAGATGGAGCGGATTCACAAAACGTTCTATAAACGTTCTCAAAACGACAACAGTAAAACGTTTTGTTACACATGAGGGAAATATCGTTCCGAAAGTAAGGAAATTGTATGAAACTTGTATTTCCTGTTTGACTTGTAGGAAAAATTTGCTGTTATTTGTGAAACCGATGGATTGCTTGAAAAATTCGTAAAAAACGCAAAAACCCGCCTTTAGGGCGGGTTTTGCTAGGGGTCCAAGGGGCGTAGCCCCTTGCGTCAATCATAAAAAACAATCGGGAAGAAACGCAAAAAGCCCGCTGAGCGGGCCTTTTTGCAGGGGATCCAAGGGGCGTAGCCCCTTGCGTCTATATTAGTCCTTGCCAGTGAAGATGATGGCGAGAACGGATGCTACGAATGCAGCAGAAACGATGAGGAATTCCCAGGGGTTTTCCATGACGGAGGACTTTGCAGTACCACCGGCAGCGCTTTCTGCCTTGGCCTGTTCTTCAGCCTTTGCCTGAGCTTCGGCTTCAGCAGCCTTCTTTTCTTCTTCGGCCTTAGCAAGAGCAGCGGAATCAACCGGTGCTTCTTCAGCCTTTGCTTCAAGAACTTCTGCGGGGGCAGCTTCAGCAGCGGGTGCTTCTACAGCGGCAGGTGCTTCAGCAGGAGCGGCAGGTGCTTCAGCAGGAGCAGCAGCGGCTTCGGCGGGAGCAGCTTCAGCAGCGGGTGCTTCAGCAGCGGCAGCTTCGGCAGGAGCGGCTTCAGCAGCGGGAGCGGCAGCTTCAGCGGCAGGAGCCGGTGCAGCGGCTTCAGCAGCAGGAGCCGGAGCGGCAGCTTCAGCCTTGGGGGCTTCAGCAGCGGGAGCAGCAGCTTCAGCGGCAGGTGCCGGTGCGGCAGCGGGGGCGGCTGCAGGTGCAGCAGCTTCAGCTGCGAATGCCATAGCAGAGGCAACCATGGTTGCCAGCATCAGATTCTTGATCTTCATAACGTTCCTCTTTGAGTTTAAAATTTTACAATCCAAAAAATAATACATAATGGACTAGTTGGGCTGAAAAATATTAAAAAAAGTGAAGAAAAGTTTGCAAAAGTGATATTTCATCCAACGAAAACGGGGTTTTATCATAAAAAATCGCATATTTAGCCCTTAATAATGTAATTTTGCCCACGTAACGTTTAACCCTGCGGGGAGTTACGAATTACAAATTATGAATTACTAGATATGAACTCATAACTCATATCTCATAACTCATAAATCCCGTTCGTGATAGCTCGCAGAACATCAAGAGGTACATATGGCATTCAAGTACGAAGCAACCGTACAGCACACCGGTGACACCACCGAATACGTCAACCTGGGTAAGGAAGGCGTTTCCGTCGCTGAATTCGAAGGCAAGAAGATTCTGAAGGTTTCTAAGGAAGCCCTCACCAAGATCGCTCAGGCCGCATTCGAAGAAGTCAGCTTCCGTCTCCGTCCGGCTCACACTCAGAAGGTGGCCAAGATCCTTCAGGATCCCGAAGCTTCCGATAACGACAAGTTTGTGGCTCTCACCCTTCTGAAGAATGCCTGCGTTGCTGCAAAGGGCGTGCTTCCGTTCTGCCAGGATACCGGTACCGCAATCTGCGTCGCCCACAAGGGCCAGCAGGTCTGGACTGGCTGCGATGATTTCGAAGCTATCTCCGAAGGTATCTACAATGCCTATACCACCAAGAATCTCCGCTACAGCCAGATCGCTCCTCTGACCATGTACGAAGAAAAGAACACCGCTTGCAACCTGCCTGCCCAGATCGACGTCCACGCCGAAGAAGGTGCCGACATGAAGTTCCTCTTTGTTGCAAAGGGCGGTGGCTCTGCTAACAAGACTTACTACTGGCCCATGACCAAGGCACTCCTCACCCCGAAGAACCTGGAAAAGTTCATCTCCGAAAAGGTGAAGACCTTGGGTACTGCTGCTTGCCCGCCGTACCACCTGGCCATCGTTATCGGCGGTACCTCTGCCGAAATGAATACTCACACTGTCAAGCTGGCTAGCTGCGGTTACTACGACGATCTTCCGACCACCGGTTCCGAAGGCGGCCGTATGTTCCGCGACGTGGAAATGGAAGAAAAGGTTCTCCACATCTGCCAGAAGACTGGCATTGGCGCTCAGTTCGGCGGCAAGTACCTGGTCCACGACGTTCGCGTGATCCGTTGCCCCCGTCATGCTGCAAGCTGCCCGGTTTCTATCGGCGTTAGCTGCTCTGCTGACCGTAACATCAAGGCTAAGATCGACGAAAACGGTCTGTGGCTCGAAAAGATGGAACACAATCCGGAACAGTACCTGCCCAAGGGCGAAGCAAAGATCGCAGCCGCTGTGGAAATCGATCTTGACCGCCCCATGAAGGATGTTTGCGCCGAACTCACCAAGTACCCGGTTGCTACCCGCCTGAACCTGAAGGGCACCATGATTGTGGCTCGCGACATGGCTCACGCTAAGATCGCAGAAATCCTCGACAAGCAGGAAGCTGGTCAGGAACTCTCCGACATCGAAAAGAAGGTTCTGGAAGTTGTTTCCAACCATCCGATTTACTACGCCGGTCCGGCTAAGACTCCGGAAGGCATGCCCACTGGTTCCTTCGGTCCTACCACTGCTGGCCGAATGGACCCGTACGTGATGCGCTTCCAGAGCAAGGGTCACTCCATGATCATGGTTGCCAAGGGTAACCGTTCTCAGGATGTTACCGACGCTTGCCAGAAGTTCGGCGGCTTCTACCTGGGCTCCATCGGCGGTCCGGCTGCAATCCTCGCTGAACAGAACATCTTGAGCAACGACATCGTGGCCTTCCCGGAACTGGGCATGGAAGCAATCCGCAAGATCACCATCAAGGACTTCCCGGCATTCATCCTGGTGGATGACAAGGGCAACGACTTCTTCAAGGGTCTGCTGTAATAAGTTCCCCGAGCAAAGCCGAGGGGCACTTCGGCAAGCTCAGTGACCTTTAAAAACAACCCCGTCAGCGTTATGGCGCCGGCGGGGTGTTCTTGTTAAGAGATTTTTTTGCCAAGGACTTTGGCGATTTCTGAATAAAGCTTTTCGGTTTCAATGGGCTTGGAGGTGAATCCGTTCATGCCCGCATTTAAGGCTTTTCGGCGATCCTCTTCAAAGACGTTTGCCGTCATGGCGATAATGGGGATATTCGCCTTGGCGGGGTCTGTCATGCGACGTATGACGGATGTTGCTTTAAGACCGTCCATGTTGGGCATTTGAATGTCCATCAAGATGAGATCGTAGTGGTTGGGCTTGGCGTGCCTTATGGCACTGACACATTGGACGCCGTCTTCGACGAAGTCTACAAACATGCCTAGTTCCTTTAGGATTTCCCCTGCGATTTCACGGTTGAGTACGTTATCCTCGGCAAGAAGAACTCGGTGATAGAGGAATTGTTCCCTATCGGGGATGATGTCGTTCTTTTTGGATATGGCGGACTTTTCAACAGTTTTAAGCTCGATGGTGACGGTGATTTTAGTGCCTTCTCCAAGGGTGCTTTCGACTTGAATGTCTCCACCCATCAAGTCCACCAATTTCTTGGTAATGCCCATGCCTAGGCCGGTACCCTTGATGCGATTTTCTGTAACGCTCTTTTCTCGAGAGAAGCTGTCGAATACGTGGGGAAGGAATTCCTTGGAAATTCCAATGCCGTTATCTTCGATGGCGATTACATACTTACGATAGCCTGGCTTATCGCAGGGATAATCGCGTAAGGAATACTTAATTTCACCCCCCTCAGGGGTATACTTGATTGCGTTACTAGCGATGTTTAGAAGAATTTCCTGAATCTTGACGGAATCGCAGAGTACATAAGGATTGCTAAGCGAAATTCTACGTACGGTACGGAGATCCTTTTTGCGGAATTCTTCGTTGAACACGATTCCCATTTGACTTGCTACATCAAATAGACTGGTGGGGGTTTCGTGTAGCTCAATAGAACCGCTTTCAATACGGGCCATTTCCAGAACGCCGTTAATAAGCTCTAGCAGGTAGGAACCGGCGGTCTTTAGTTTTGTAGAGTATTCCAGAATCTTTTGGGGATCGTCCTTCGCTTTCCCCATCAGATTGGCGAACCCGAGAATTGCATTCATGGGAGTTCGGATATCGTGACTCATGTTGAAAAGGAAAGTGCTTTTAGACTTGTTGGCCTGTTCTGCATCAACAAGAGCTTTTTCCAGAAGCTTTTGTTGTTCTAGGGCTTGCCTTTCCTGTTCCTTTTCTTTATCTTCGCAGGCAAAGCCGACGACAAATGTTTCAAATTTTTCTGCGTCTCCCAATCGCACTGCTTTCATGAAATAGTAGTGCGGGACATTGTTCAGCATCATTCTGAAATGATAGACGAATGTTTCTTCCTTGCGGAGGTGTGCGACCACATTGTCAAAATCACAGCCAACTAGGGCTGGCTCGCGATCGTCTTCGTGAACGTTGTTGATGACAAATGTTTTGAAAGCGTCGTCGTAGGTTCCGACGGTTTTTAGAGATTCGTCCACCGCAATTGCTTTGCCTGATGTTCTGTAAACACGGGCGGCGTGAGTATTGACGTTTACGGTTAAAATGTTGGTGAAGTTTTCGGCGAGGACGTTGATAATTCCTGTCTGGAGTTCGTATTCCCGTCGGGCGTCTTCAATGTTTTCCACATTCAGAAGAAGCTTTTGGATCGTTCCGTCTTCATGACGGTTCATCACGATCATGGTGGCTCGGCACCAGCCCATGAAACGGCTCAGGTAGTCGATGGATATGTTGTTGACGTCTTTGAGGCGTTCGTTGATGGTCGATGCGTCTGTAAAAAGGGCGACTTCTTTTTGGGAACTCGGGTCGGTGAGATAATTGAAAATGATGGGAAGAGCCTTTCTAAAATCGGTAATACCCAATTTCCCAATCATGGCATTGATATTTTCGGAAGACTTTACATGAGTAAAGGTGTTGTCTTCCATATCCAGAACGAACATGGCGATATAGGAGGCGGCCGTTGCATTTAGGGCCATCTCGTATAATTGACGGTCTGTGTTCTGTTTTTCAAATTTCTCTGCGTTTTCACTCATGGGAATAAATGTATGCTATTTATTCTCCATATGGGAAAAATTGTAATGAAAAACCACTTTATTATGGAATAAAAACGCTAAATCACCCTGTCTGTGATGATTTTCCATTCTCCAGGCAGCAAATTACCAAGGGGAATGTTGCCGATTTTTACTCGGACCAGGCGTAGGGTGGGGAAGCCCACGGCGGCGGTCATGTGGCGGACCTGGCGGTTTTTTCCCTCAATAAGGGTCAGTTCCACCCAGCTGGTGGGAATGTTTGCGCGGAAACGGACCGGCGGATTGCGGTCCCAGATCCAGTCTGGAGCTTCCACGATGCGTGCCTTGCAAGGCTTTGTGTGATATCCCTTGATGTCTACTCCGGCGGAGAGGCGGCGTACGGCTTCTTCTGTAATCTGACCATCGACCTGCGCTAGGTAGGTGCGGGGGTGTTCAAACTTGGGGTCCAGCAGTTTCTTGATGAGCTTGCCGTTGTCCGTAAGCAACAAGGCGCCTTCGCTGTCATGGTCCAAGCGGCCTGCGGCATACACGCCGGCGGGAAAGCCGAAAGTATCTAGAGCGGGGTGGCCCGACTCCGGCGTAAACTGGCTTAAAACGCCAAAAGGCTTGTTGAACAGAATGACGGTAGACATTGGTCGTAAATATAAAAAAGAACTCCGTCTGTTCCGTGAGGAACCGACGGAGTCATGGTTTGGGTTTTGTTGGTTGGAGGAGTTTCTTTACTTGATTGTGATTCTCTTGGCAGAGTTGCCTACACGGACCAGGTAAGTACCTGCGTGGGGGAGATTCACATCGAAGTTGTTGGTCTGGACAAGCTTGCCCATCATAAGGCGACCCTGCATGTCCATTACGTTAAGGGTTTTGCCTGCGGCGCCGTAAACGACCAGAGAACGACCTGCGACAGATACGCTGAAGTGCTGCGTTGCCACCTGATGGATGGCTAGGTCTGCATCGCTAGAGGAGCTGGATTCTTCGGCGGGTTCAGTGACTTGGGAAGAACTGGATACTTCGACAGGTTCAGTTGCTTCGATGGAGCTGCTGGATGCTTCAACAGGCTCGATGACCTGGGAAGAACTAGAGACTGCTGCGGGAACGCTGCTGCTAGATGCGGGGGCGATTGCGGAGCTGCTGGACACTTCGACAGGCTCAGTGACCTGGACGCTGCTGGAGGAAACCGCACTGCTAGAAGATACTGCAGGTGCGCTGCCGCCAGTGACGGTGAAGGTTCCGCTCTTGGTTGCGGTTGTGCTTCCGCCGGTGGTTGTAACAGTCCAGTTGTAATTGCCGGAGGCTGCCTTCGCAGAGACTGTACCGGAAATGTAGAAGTCAGAGCCCTTCAAGGTGCCGCTGACACCTTCGGGAAGTCCAGTGACGGTTGCGCCGGTGGCGCCTACGATGGTGAAGTAAAGTTCGTCAATGGCGCTGCCTGCTGCAACAGTCTGGGTGGAAGAACCTGCGCCGTGCTTGGTCAAGCTGGCTTCACCAGAAACCGGTGCCACGGAACTGCTGGACTTTGCGGAAGAACTGGAGGCTGCGACGGAGCTAGAGCTCTTGGCGCTGGAAGAGCTGGAAATCGGGGTGACTTCGCTAGAGCCTGGAGCCGGCAGGGTGGGACCTGCGTAATTCTGGATGGAGTCGCGGAGTGCATATGCCTTTGCCTGGGTGCTTACGTCGGTAACGCCCATCTTGTAAGACGGAGTAAATGCAGTGCCCTGACCGGTGGTGTTGCCGGAAGTTTTTTCGTAGTAGTTTCCGATCATGGAAACCTTGGCGTCTTCCTTGGACTGGTTGTTATAATCCAGAGGATTCTTGACTCCGATAAAGACGTTGTTTTCCACGCGGATGTTGGCCTTCATGCCGGCGCGGACGCAGTAGCTTGCTGCGGAACTGGTGAACAGGTTGTTTACCACATGAACCTGACCGAAACGGACGCGGGGCATACGTTCCTTGACGCCGTCGCCCCACCAGTTATGGTGTGCGGTAATCTTCAGTGCGTTTGCATCTGCTGTCTTGGAATCGCTATTGCCGAACAAGTTGGAGAACTGATGGTTTTTAGACTTGGAGGTGTAGGTGAACTTGCTCCAGGAAACGGTAATATAGTCGGACTGGTTCACGATATCCATGTTACCGTCGTGACCATCGTAAACGTGGACATGGTCAATCCACACGTTCTTGGATTCGTGATTGATCTGCAGGCAGTCTTCGTCGTCTTCGTCAACGGCGCCAACGCCCTGCACGGAGATGTTACGAATGATCACGTTCTTGGAACCGGAAATCTTGATGCCGCTGCCCTTGGAGGGCTGGGTGATGACCACGCCCGGATAACCGTAGAGGGTCACGTTGCTGCCCACTTCGATGGTGCCAGCGTAGGTGCCCGGCTTGATATAGATGGTCTTGTTGCCTGCCTTGGCGTAAGACTTCAAGTCGCTCACGTTGCTAACGGTGACGGAGCCGTAGTTGGCGCCGCCGGTGGTTCCACCATTCTGAGTGGCCCAGCCAGAGAGAGGAAGGGCGGGGCCGTAAGAGGCGGCGGAAGCGGAGGTTGCGAGGATTGCGCCAAAGGCGATTCCTGCGAAAATTTTAGTCAGTTGATTCATACATCCATCCCATTTAGTTTTGATGTTCTCAAAAACTTTCTCAAAATATATGCTTTAAATGAGGCCCCGTCAATAGGCAAGTGTATGATTTTTTAATAAAAATTGTAAAAATAAAGAAAAACTACCCCAAAAGGAGTAGTTTTAATTGTTCTCAAAAGTTTTTGTAAAGAAATAGAATCGTTTCTTTTAAGGTTTATTTACTCACTAGCATCTTATTCTGGATGAGTTCCACCGCTTCCTCAAACTTGGCTCGCCCGACTTCCGCCGTAGGTTTACAGAAAATCTTGATGGCAAAGTCGCTGGATCCATTCTGGATTCCAAGAAGGATGGTCTTGCTCAGGAAAAAAATCAAAAGGCAGATGAGGCTTAGGAACAGGCTCACGCTTGCCATAATGAAAAGACCTGCGCTGCTGGATCCCACGCAAATGCCGACCACCAGGAGTGCCACGGCGGTTGCCAGGAAACAACAGAATGCCGCCAGGAACTTGGTGTCGCGCTGGAACTGAAGGAGGATTCCTGTAATGGACTTCAGGGGGACAATCTGCAGAACCTTGGATCCAAAGGAGTCCATCCTGCAGGTGATGTAGTCGCTATTGCAGGTAAGGTTGGTGGTCTGGTTGACTTCGAAGCAGTTCAGCTCCAGGCAGGTTTCCTGGTCGGGATAGATCTTGAAATCCTTGATGTTCAGCTTCATGAGGACTCCTGCTTAAAGGGCCTGGTAGATGTTGAAAATGGCCAGAATCTTTCCGATGATGGCGGGAATGCCCGGACACAGGAAGCAGAGAATCACGCGGGTGACGCGATTCTTCCACCAGCGCTTGACCTGCCAGATGTCGTCGGACAAGGTTTCCATTTCGGAGACTCGGGGCGGACGCATGTAAACCTGGGTGAGGGCGGTAAAGAATCCCACGCCAATCAAGGGGGTGAGGCCTGTGAAGGGAGCGGCGACCAGCGCCACTAGAATGGTCAGGGGATGACCACCTGCGATAATGGTTCCCAGCATGGCACCACCACCGGTAAGCATTGCCCACTGGAGGGAAAGGGCTCCTGCCTTTTCGGCACCTGCGTGTACGCCCACTGCGATAATACTTGCGATAATGGCGATGGGGATGGCCCAGCCAATGATCTTCCAGATGGGAGCGCCCTTGGGGATAATGCTAATGGATTCCTCGGAGGGCAGTTCCTTTTCTTCTTCGATAATGCTTGCGATACCGCGCATATGACCTGCGCCAACAACAGCTACGACCTTGTCCCCAGGAGCGTTCTTGATCTTGCTTGCCAGAAACTGGTCTCTTTCGTCAATGAGGACCTGCTTTACTTCGGGGAAGGTCTTGCCGAACTCCTGCATCATGGAATTCAGGGCGTCCTGTTCCTTAATCTTGGCCAATTCTTCTTCACTGACCTCGGTCTTGTCGAAAATGCTTCCGAAGAGACCGCCCAACAGGGACAGCTTGCGGTACCAGGGAGTGCATGCCCAGGTGCGCTTCAGGGTAATCTTGATATCGCGGTCTGCCAGAACCAGTTCATGACCGGCGGCTTCCGCAACGTCTACGGCTTCCTTCAGTTCGGCTCCGGGCTTAACGCCGGTCTGGTCGCCCATACGCTTCTGGTAGGACCCTAGTACCAGGTTGGCAATCAGGGTTCCCAGCTGCTTATTTTTGATAATTTGGCGTAAATCGGTCTTTTTCCAGCGGTCCGGGTCCTTGATGGAGGCCAGTCGGCCTTCGTCAAGTTCAACGCAAACGGTGTCTGGTGTTTCCGTTTCGATGGTCTGCCGAACCAGTTCCTTGGATGCCTGCGAGATGTGGGCTGTTCCCACGAGAATAATTTCGCGGTTGTCTTTCTTGATTCGGTAAATATCTGCGTTTTCAGTCATGTTAAGGTCGTAAAAAGTTTTGAATGATAACAAGTTAGGTAAAAAATTGTACAAGAATATGGAAATTTGCTAAAATATGGTTATATTTTACGCGGGATTCATTTTTCGGAGGTTAATCCTATGAAAAAACTGATGGTGTATCTTTCTCTGTTGTCCTTGGTCCTGATTGGATGTGGTGGAACCAAGTCTGACGATCCTGAAGCACTGGACAACGCTCTCGTTGCCTTTACTTCCTGTGTGCAGGGCGCACGTTGGCAGGAAGCTCTCGAATACGTCACCCCGGACGAAGCTGACGAAATCGGCACTTCCGATGGTTACGAATTCAAGGAAGAATATATGTTGGCAGCTCGCCGCCTGCCTCTTTCCGTCCTTCGTAAGCAGGGTCTGGAAGTGGATGGCAAGGGCCGACTGGTTGGCATTAAGGCTGCCATGGACGAAGCTAACGAACGTAACAAGATGTCCGCCGACCAGGCTAAGGTTGGTACCAACCTGAAGCAGATGGAAGACGAACGCATCAAGCGTCGTATCGAACAGGGCCAGAAGATTCTTCAGGAAGAAGAAGCTGCTGCTAACCAGGAACAGGAAGAAATCGTGTTCTCCAACAAGCTGACCGACGAAGAAAAGCGTAAGTACGGCTCTACTCGTGACCTTCAGGCTCCGGAAGAACTTTCCGAAACTGACGAAGCTGTCCGCGAAGCCCAGGAAGCTTTTGACGGCGGCGCTGTAGGTGGCGAAGACGAAGAATAAGGCGAAGAATAAGCGAAATAGTTCGTGACTAGATTCTTCTCGACATCGACTTTTAAGGCGGCACTTTTACGAGTGCCGTTTTTCGTTGCGTTCTGTATTCTTTTGAACGGCTGCGGGGATCTGGGGGAGGACCCTGTTCTTAGTGATGCCCATTTCAGCAGAACCTTCCGTTACTATTATGAAGAGGAATGCCGTTTTGACGATGATGGCATGTACGACTGCGCCAGGATTACGACATTAAGTCCTGCTTACGTTGTTCGTATTCGGGTTGACGGGTTTGGGAATGCGACTCTCAATCTGGATGGAACGGAATTCGTTTTCGAGGAAGGTGCATTTGCGGAAGGTCGGGATCGTTTTGGTGGCTATTTTCACTTTTACGAGGATGATAGCGAGCTGACTCTATATAAAGATGGTTCCGAAATGATCATCTGGGACCTGGAAAGTGGCTTTGCGACCATTTATTCCTACGAAATGTAGTGACTGTTTTTGCGGGAGTTTCTATATTTGCCCGCACTTATGAGTAATTCTGAAAATTTTGTAATCGCCCTGGACGGCGGTAGCGGTACCGGTAAGAGCACAACGGCAAAGATTATTGCCAAGAAGTTGGGCATCACCTACCTGGACACTGGTTCCATGTACCGTGCGGTTACCTTCGCAGCTCTCGAAAAGGGCATTCCTGCAGAAGAAGGTCCTGCCATGGACGAATTGCTCAAGAATCTCAATCTTAGCTTTGATTCTGAAAACCACATCCTCATCGACGGTGTTTCCTACGAGTCTGACATTCGCGGTATGCGTGTCTCCAGCAATGTGAGCATCTACTGCGCCTTGCCGTCTGTCCGTCGTGCCATGACCGACAAGCAGCGCCAGATCGGTGCCGTTTCCAGCTGCATTCTGGATGGTCGCGATATCGGTACCGTGGTTTTCCCCAACGCCAAGTACAAGTTTTTCCTGGTCACCGATGTGAAGGTCCGTGCGGAACGCCGCTATAAGGAACTGCTGGAACGCGGTGAAAAGGTTACTCTGGAGGACGTACTGCAGAACCTGGTCGAACGTGACCGTCTGGACTCCTCTCGAGCAACGGCCCCCCTCAAGAAGGCCGATGACGCTATTGAAATTGACACTACACAAACCTCAATTGAACAACAGGTTCAAAAAATTCTCGACTACGTAGGTGTAGTGGCGTAGCCTGAATTTTTTAAACCGCAACCAAAACAAACTAATATGGCAAATACAATCAAATTCGGTACCCAGGCTGACCTCGAAGAAATCCTCGCTGCTGAAGCAGAATGCGGCGCAGACTTCCGCAAGGCTAACGCAGACGTCTATGCTGGCATGGGTTGCCTCGAACAGGGCAAGCTCGTCACCGGTAAGATCTCTCAGGTGAACGAACAGGAAGTTCTCGTTGACGTGAACTACAAGTCCGAAGGCGTGATCGATCGCGCAGAATTCAAGGACACCGACTCCCTGGAACTTGGCTCCGAAATCGAAGTTTTTGTTGAAAAGCTCGAAGATGAAGACGGCCGTCTCATCCTCTCCAAGCAGAAGGCTGACTTTGTTCGCGTATGGGATCGCATCCATGCTGCATTCGAAAACAACGAAGTTGTCAAGGGCACCCTCACCAAGCGCATCAAGGGCGGCGTAGTTGTCGACCTGTTTGGTATCGACGCCTTCCTGCCGGGTTCTCAGATCGACCTCCGTCAGATCCCCGACATCAACGCTCTCATCGGCCAGGATTTCGACCTCAAGGTTATCAAGGTCAACAAGGCTCGTCGCAACATCGTCGTTTCTCGCCGTGTTGTTCTCGAAGAAGAACGCAACAAGCAGCGTGGCGACGTTCTCGAAACCCTCGAAAAGAATCAGGTTCGCAAGGGTATCGTCAAGAACATCACCGACTTCGGTGCATTCATTGACCTGGGCGGCGTAGATGGCCTCCTCCACATCACCGACATGAGCTACAAGCGCATCAACCACCCCACCGAAATGGTCCAGCTGGGTCAGGAAGTCGAAGTTATGGTTCTCGACTTCAACGACAAGAAGGAACGTATCTCTCTGGGCATGAAGCAGCTTAAGCCGCATCCCTGGAAGGACATCGCTGAACGTTACCCCGAAGGCGCAATCGTTAAGGGTAAGGTTGTTTCCATCACCGATTACGGTGCATTCATCGAACTGGATTCCGGCGTTGAAGGCCTCATCCACGTTTCCGAAATGTCCTGGACTCAGCACGTTAAGCACCCGTCCAAGATCCTCACCGTTGGTCAGGAAGTTGAAGCTGTCGTTCTCAAGGTTGAAGAAGAAGCAGAACGCATCTCTCTCGGCATGAAGCAGCTGGAATCTGATCCGTGGGATTCTATCGAAACCGAACTTCCCCCGGGCGCACGCGTGGTTGGTGAAATCCGCAACATCGCTTCCTTCGGCGCATTCGTCGAAATCAAGGAAGGTGTTGATGGCCTCATCCACGTTTCCGACATGTCTTGGACCAAGAAGATCACCCATCCGAACGAAATGGTCAAGAAGGGTGACAAGGTTGAATGCGTCGTTCTCGCTGTCGATAAGGAAAAGCGTCGCATTTCTCTGTCCATGAAGCACCTCACCGAAGATCCGTGGGATTCCATCGATTCCACCTACCCGGCAAACTCCGAAGTCAAGGGCAAGATCGTTCGTATGCTTGACCGTGGCGTAGTTGTTGAACTGGCTGAAGGTATCGAAGGCTTCGTGCCCGTTTCCAAGCTCACCGCTGAATACATCAAGGTTCCTGCCGATGCATTCAAGGTTGGCGACGAGGTTCCGGCCGTTGTTACCGAAATCGATCAGAACAACCGCAAGATCTTCCTCTCTGTGGTCGATTACTTCAAGAATCGCGAATCCGCAGAACTGAAGGCTTGGATGGACTCTCATAAGCCCGGCGAAAACGGCACCACCATCGGTGACGCAGCTCCCAAGGCTAAGAAGTCCGCTAAGAAGGAAGCTTAATTGCTCGTAAGGCGAGTGTCGCACCCAAGCTTGCTTGGGTATGACTGAGCCGAAGAGTAAAGCACTACGAAGTAGTGCAATTAGTAAACTTCTTTAAGTTCTGAGGAATCCCGTGGCTTGTGCCGCGGGGTTTCTTTTTTTTCATTTTCTAACTTTGATTCCATGGGACAGACTGCAATGATATCTCGTATTCGTGAATTCGACATCGTTCGAGTTCTTGCCATGTTCTGGGTGGTCACTTACCACTTTGGCTGCGAGTATGGAACGGGTTTCTTGAACGTTCCCATTGTGAACTTCTTCTGCATTACACCCAACTTTGACTTTGGCAATGTGGCGGTGACCATGTTCCTGGTGCTTTCCGGTGCGTTGCTTTACCGCAAGTACGGAAATGGCAATGTGGGAAGTTTGCCCTGCTTTTACCTTAAGCGGGCCAAGGCTATTTATCCTGCTTTCTGGATCTTGAATCTTTATGTGCTCCTGACCATGGTACGCCACTGGATGAGCGATGGCAATCCTTTCTTTGCGGGCAATCCGCTAAAGTTACTCCTGACGGTAACGGGCTTTGATGGCTACCTGAACTTGTTTGGATACAAGAGTTATTATTTCTGCGGGGAATGGTTTGTAGGTGCCATCGTGCTACTGTACTTGCTGTTCCCTTTCCTTTCCTGGGCCTATGGGAAATGCAGGGTGGTGCTGCTAGTGATTCTTGGAATAGGCTATGGATTGCAGTTTGTGTGGCCTAATAGCGGGGAGTGGATCATTAGTGCTTTCCCTGCAACCTTGTTGCTAAAGTTCGTTCTCGGTTTTTTGCTGATGGATTTGTTGCCCAAGCTTCGCTGCGCTGCGGTTAAGTGGGGTGCGCTTGCTGTGTTCGTCGCGCTGTGCCTGCTTGTGATTCCCAATGGATTTTATAAGAACGACTTGCTCGGCTCTGTTGCCGGCATTGCTGCCTTCCTTGCGGTACTGAATTTTGGCGGCGTAGTAAGGGAATCGTCTTTTGTTGGGACGGCGATCCAGAAGTTAGCTCCCGTAACTTATTGCGTATTCTTGGTGCAGCATATTTGCATCAACTGGCTGCAGATTGCCTTTGTGAAAGTGCTGGGACCTGTAACAGGGTTTACTCCCTGGCTGTGCCTTGGACTTCTGGCGGTGTCCTTCGCTGTCATTCTGGTGGTGGCCTTCCTATTGAACTTTGTTTCGGGCAAGGCTGTAAAAATCGTAGAGAGCAAATTTCTATCTTGAGCCTCGTATGAATCTTTCCGGAAAGCACATCCTTCTTGGCGTATCGGGCGGAATTGCCGCCTACAAGTCCTGCGAACTTTTGCGGTTGCTGCAAAAGAGGGGGGCTGAAGTTCGTGTTTGCATGACGGAAGCGGCCACCCAGTTTGTGGCGCCTCTGACTTTTGCTTCCCTTTCCAAGTGTCCGGTGTACCTGAAGAATGGTGCTGCAGAAGCTCGTCCTTTCCAGCATATTGATTTTCCCCGCTGGGCCGATATTTATCTGGTGGTTCCTGCGACTGCCAATGTGATAGGGAAGTTTGCCTTCGGTATTGCCGATGATCCTGTAAGCCTGTGTTTTATGAGCTGCAACTGTGAACGCTTCATTGCTCCGGCCATGAACGTTGCTATGTACAATTCCCCCGCGGTGAAGCGTAATCTTGAGATGCTTCGAGGCTTCGAAAAAACTCACGTCATGGAAAGCCCTGCTGGGTTCTTGGCCTGTGGCGAAGTGGGGCAGGGAAGGCTTTTGGAACCTGCGCAGATTGTGGAATATCTTGAAGATACGAGTTACGAGTTACGAGATACGAATGACGAGTTACGAGTTACGAGTGGCTATCAGGTTGGTGAAATCGCTGACGATGTAATTGAAAAGAACGGTCGCAAAGTTCTGATTACTGCGGGGCGTACGGAAGAGGCTATTGATCCTGTCCGCTATATTTCCAATCGCAGTAGCGGAAAGACGGCGGTTGCCTTATCTGCAGTTTTTTTAGCAAATGGTTATGACGTGGAAGTGGTGGCTGGACCGATGGAAGCTCAGTTCCCGGGTGGAGTTCAAGTGACCAAGGTTCGTAGCGCTTGTGATATGCACGATGCGGTCATGGAACGTCTGGCAGATGCTGATGTGGTCATCCACTGTGCGGCTGTTGCGGATTACCGTCCGGCAAATCCCGCTAACGAGAAGATTAAGGATAGCCGTAGCCAGTTGACCATCGAGCTGGTTCCCAATCCCAATATCCTGAGAGGCTGTGCGGCTGCCCGCCGTGAAGGTCGCGCCAAGGAGGGACAGACCCTCATTGGATTTGCTCTGGAAACGGATCATTTCGAGGAGCATGCTCGGGAAAAATTTGAAAAGTCCGGCGCAGACGCTCTGTTGCTCAATGCGCCTGTTGCCGCCGATAGCGGTTTTGGTCATGATAGTGTTCGCTTTGCCCTGGTAGAACATGGCAAGCCCATTCCCCCTATGGAAATGGGGAGCAAGGTATCTCTGGCCGAGACTATTCTCCGTTTTTGTTCCGAAAAGATTGATGCTCAAAGAGAGTCCATCTAGAGGTTTTTATGGCAGACGAATTTGACTTTAGTGAACTTCGTAATTACCTCCAGGGTCAGGTTGACTTAGGTGCCGGCCTGGATGAATTTTATCTGGATGAACCTTGGGCTCTGGAGAAAAAACAGGTGGCGCCTGCTGGACGTCCTTTTATTCCGCCTACTCCGGCAAGCCGTCCGGCTCCCATACCTCAGCGTCCTGCACCCTTGCATCAGAATTCTGCTGCGCCTGCTCCCCAGCCGCCTCAGCCCGCATCCTTCAGTGGAAATCAGGGCTCCATGTTTGGTGGCGCTCCTGCTGCCAATGCCCCGGCTCCCCGTGTGGCAAAACGTTCTGCATCCGCTTTTGAATCCGCCAATTCTCTGGACGAGTTCTACACACAAATTAAGGCTGAAGCTCTCTATAGCAAGGAACCGAACCTGGTTCGCTATATGGGGCCGGAACGTCCCAAGGTTCTGTTTCTGCTTCCCGGCGTAAAGCCAGGTATGGATCCCGCAGTATTTTTCCAGTCTCCTGTAGGGGAAATGCTCATCCGTCTGTTCGCCAACTTGAACATCGGGCCGGAATCCATGGGTGTGACTTATTTCTTCAAGTCTACTGAACGTGCCTTGTCTCCCTTGCTGGAAACCGCCCTCAAGAAGATGCTGGTTAAGGAACTTTCTTTCATCCAGCCGGAAATGATGGTCAGCTGCGGCCAGCCCTTGTTCCACCAGCTCTTTGGTCGCGCCAAGAGCTTTGACGACCTGGCTGGCTCCGATCAGGATTTCTCCGGAACCAAGACTTGCGCCCTGGTGGACTTCTACCAGATGGTGAACGACAAACAGTTAAAGTGGCTTACTTGGAAGGTTCACATTCCTCGTAGCGCTTACTTTACCGCTAAATAACCCTTATTTTTACAAAGCCCTTGAATCAGGCGATTATACGATGGGATCTTCATAAGGCCCCGTTTCAATAATTTATATTTCGAGGGAATATATTATGTCAGATTTTGATAACCAGCAAAACCAGTTCGAAGGTCGTCAGGTCCCGATGGATCTGGACGCGGAACGCTGCCTCTTGGGCGGTATTCTCCGTGATCCCGAAGTGATGGGCGAAGCCATCATGATTATTAAGGATGAGACTTTCTTCTATCTGGAAGCCCATCAGATTATTTGGACCGCTCTCTGTAACTTGAATAAGGCGGTGACACCCATTGACCTGGTTACCTTGGCTTCCGAGTTGGAAACCATGGGCAAGCTGTCCCTGGTTGGCGGTCGTGAGTACTTGTTTACCTTGATGGAAACAGTGGCATCTTCCGCCAATGTCACCTGGCATATCGAGCTTCTGCGAAAGAAGACCACACTCCGTAAGCTGATCAAGATGTCCTCGGGCATCATCAAGAGTGCCATGGACCCGGCTGCTGCACCCGACGAAGTTCTTCAGGATGCAGAAAAGGTCATGTTTGCCATTGCGGACGATCAGGTCCGAGACTCCCTGAAGCCCATTGACCAGTTCGTGTCTCCGCTCCTTGCCCGTCTGAACGATCGAAAGGATGGCATTACGGGTATCCGCACCGGTATTACGGAACTGGATGAACTGACCAACGGTCTCCAGAAATCGGACTTGATTATTCTTGCTGCTCGTCCTGGTGTGGGTAAGACGTCTTTCGCCTTGACTATTGCTGCAAATGCAGCCATCAACTTTAATCAGAACGTGGCTTTCTTTAGCTTGGAAATGGACGGCGTGCAGCTGGCACAACGTCTTCTTTGCTCCCAGGCTCAGATCGACCAGAGTAAGCTCCGTAACGGCTTCCTTAACGCCGAAGAAAAGCGCCGACTGATTGCCGCGGTCACCCCTATCAACCAGGCCCCCTTGTACGTGGACGACAATGCGGACCTGGGTATTATGGAACTGATGAGTAAGGCTCGTCAGCTCAAACGTAAGGGAAAGCTGGACCTTTTGATTATTGACTACCTCCAGCTGATGAAGACCGGTAAGGAAGAAAATCGAGCTGTGGCTATCGGTGCCATTTCTCGTGGTCTTAAGATTCTTGCCAAGGAAATGCAGATCCCTGTGATCGCTCTGGCTCAGCTTTCTCGAAAGGTGGAAGAAAAGGGTCGTGAACGTCCCCAGCTTTCTGACCTTCGTGAATCCGGTTCTATCGAACAGGATGCTGACATGGTGTGGTTCGTGGAACGTAAGTTTGTCCAGACCCATAGGGAAGAAGACAAACATTCTGCAGAACTGATTGTGGCCAAGCACCGTAACGGTTCCGTGAAGGACATTCCCATGACCTTCATTCCGGAATACACCACGTTCTACGACTTTACTCCCGAGGAAGGATACGGTGACGGTGGCGAAGGTGGCGATTACAGCTTTGCCGATGATGGTCCCGGTGGCGCTGACTTTGGTTAATTTTAGAGGTTTATAAGATGTCTGCTTTATTACGCCCTATTTCCTGGATTGGTGAAATTATCTTCACCGGTATTTCCGGTGTGGGCGAGGTCATCTGCATTTTGCTGAACACCTTGAAGCAGCTCCGCTATATCCATAAGAATCCCAACCTCATTGTGAAGCAGATGATTTCTGTGGGTGTATCCTCCTTGCCGCTTCTGTTTGTTACCTCCATCTTCACGGGCATGGTGGCAACGGTTTGCGCCGAGTTCGAATTCCACAACCTGGTTGCAGATAAATTTGTGGGAACCGCCGCCTGTAAGATGGTGCTCATCGAGCTTGGCCCCTTGCTTACGGCCATCGTGCTTTCGGGTCGAGTGGGCAGCGCCATTGCGGCTGAACTTGGCTCCATGAAGGAAAAGGAAGAACTGGCTGCTTACACCGTGCTGGGCCTGGAGCCTTATCGTTACTTGGCCTTGCCCCGTTTCGTTGCATTCGTGACCATGATTCCCTGCTTGACCATTATTTCAAACGCTCTTGCCATTATCGGTGGTTGGATCGTTTGCGTCCTTGGACTTGATATTACCACCTATACTTATACTACCGGTATGCAGTACCTTTTTGATCCGATGGATCTGTGGTCTGGTGTTTTGAAATCCTTCGTGTTCGGTACGTTGATTTTCCTGTTGGGATATTACCATGGGGTAAATGCAAAACCTGGTGCCAAGGGTGTGGGGCTTGCTACCATGAGCGTGGTGGTGTCCTGCTGTTTGATGATTTTGATTTCTGACTTTATCGTAGACGCTGTTCTATTCTTCTAGGTGACTTATGCCAAACGTAAAGATTGACCCAAACGATATTGCCATCCGTCTGAAGGGCCTGAAGAAATCCTTCGGTCCCCAGGATGTTCTTTGCGATGTGAACTTGGATATTCGCCGCGGTGAGACCATGGTGATTATCGGTAAGTCTGGTGGCGGTAAGTCCGTTATCCTGAAGCATATGATCGGTCTTCTTCAGCCCGATGGTGGCGAAGTGGCTGTGGACGGTGTGACCATCAGTACCCCGAAGTTCTTTGACACTCATACCATCCGTCGCAAGATGGGTATGTTGTTTCAGATGGGCGCTCTGTTTGACTCCATGAACACCGGCGAAAATATTGCATTCGCTCTCCGTGAACATCACCCGGAATTGTCCGAAAAGCAAATCCAGGATGTGGTGACGGAAAAGCTCCAGATGATCAACCTGGTGCCGGAGTTCCGTACCAAGATGCCGTCCGAACTGTCTGGTGGTATGCGTAAGCGTGTGGCTCTTGCTCGTGCCATCGCCTTAAATCCCGAAATTTTGCTGTACGATGAACCGACCACTGGTCTGGATCCCATTACCAGTGACGTGATTAACGACTTAATCCTGGATATGCAGAGCAAGCTGGGAGTGACGTCTGTGGTGGTGACTCACGACATGGTGAGCGCCTTTAAGGTTGCAGACCGTATTGCCATGCTCTATAATGGACGCATTATTGAGGTGGGTACGGTGGATGAAATCAAGAATACAAGTAATCCTTACGTGCATCAGTTTATTACAGGACAGCGTAAAATCTCAGTAGACGAGTAAACAAAAGTTTGCAAATGCGAATTTTGCGTGTTTTGGTTCACGAAAAAGTTTAAAGAGTGTTCGTTTTAGAAAAGAATTATTTAGATTTGCCCCAAAGAGGTTAATATGAATAAGAAGTTTATTGTTGGTTTATCTTCATTAGCTCTGGCCGGTACGTTCCTCGCCTGTGGTGAAGGTGAAATTCTTACTTTGGACGGATGGGATGAAGGCGTTCGACATTCCGTTATTGAAGAAAATGACTCTACCATTTATAAGAATGCAATTGAAGACTGTAAGAAAGACGCAAATTGTAAGCACTTGGTTGGTGGGGACGGTACCTCTACTACGGTTCCCGTAGCAACAAGTTCCGCTGCAAATCAGAATCAGCTGCCTACAGTATCCTCTTCTTCTGCAACGGTTCCTACCTTCAGATCTTCCAGTAGCAAGGTGCAATTTGCGTCCTCTGATTCCCAGGGTGCTGTATCTTCCAGTTCTCAGAAAGTTGTTGAAGGTGGTACTGGCGACATCGGTACCTGCGCTCCTGTGACTAATCCGATCACTAAGGGTGAATCTACCAGTTGGAAGTTTACCTTCAATGGTAAGAATTCCATCGGCTTGACCGCTAAGGGTATTACCGTTTACGACTTTGAATGGAACTTTGGCACAAGCGGTTCCAAGGCTTCCGAAACCATTACTGGTCTTAGTGCGACCTCTGCAATTTCTTATGCAAATTCCGGTGTAGCTAAGGCTTCCGTCTCCATTACCAAGGGTGCTGCTGCTTATAGCGTTCAGTGTTCCGATCTTCAGGTGAATGGTGCTGCCATTACCGGTTGTAAGTGCTCTGCTGCCGCTGCCTCTGTGGACATCACTGAACCTGCTGCCTGGACCGTGACCGGCTGTACTTCCGCTGGTGCAAACATTACGGGTTATACCTGGGTTGGTGTAACAGGCGAAGGCGCTTCTGCAACTCATACATTTACAGAAAAGAACCAGACTCTTGCTCCTACTGTGAATGTTGCCAACGACGACAACACTGTTCAGGCCGTAGTCTGTGACGAAGTGAAGTCTACGGACGCATCTTCTCCGGATTATTTGCTAGAAGTTGCTGGTGATCAGGTTCCTCAGGACAAGATTGATGTTGCTAATGAAGGCTGCATTACCATTTCCGGCACCTGGTCAAACGCTTATTATCATCCAACATTGACCGTTTCCTGCGATGCTAAGGGCTCCAATGTAAATCTCGTCATCACCTACGGCTCCGAATCTGCTAAGGGCAGTGGCGAATATGGAGTGAATAACATTGCTATCCCTCTGGGTTCTCTGGATGCCGGCGCAGTTTCTTATCAGAATGTCTGCATAGCTTTGACTGGTGCAGATGTTGCAACCTGCGGTCTTGGTACCAAATAATTCAGGTCTGACGGACGTGTAAAAAGACCGGCTCGTTTGAGTCGGTCTTTTTTTTTGTCATTATTGAATCTTTTATTATTATTGGCAATATGAGATTATTTGTAATTTCCTTGCTGCTTGTGTCCTTGGTGGTGTCCTGTAGTGATTCCGCTAGTTCTGTTGAGGACGACCGTGATGAGTCTGCTGCTTCAAGCTCCAGCACTGATAATCATACAAGCAGTTCTAGTAAAGAGGAATAGTCAAACTCTGATTCCTTAGGCGTTCCCATGCTTTCGAGTGGAGTCAAAATTGATTCCACCCTATTGAGACCGCAGTCTTCAAGCAGTAGTGAAACTTCTGCTCCCATGTCATCAAGCTCGGATTCAAACGATGCTGAAGATATGGCTGATTTAGGTACTTGCGCTCCGGTGGAGAATCCTATATCCAGAGGTGACTCGACTTCTTGGAAGTTCTCTTTCAATACTGCGAATACAGCTGGAATCGGGTCTAAGGATATTCTTAAATCGAAATTCTTCTGGAATTTTGGGGTTGAAGCGATTCCTTCTAAGGAATCTGCTGTGGGAAAGCTGAATACTTCTGCGGTTACTTATGTAATGTCTGGTGTTGAAAACGCCTCCGTGGAATTCTTTCTGAACGGAAAACTTTGGAAAAAACAGTGTGCCCCGCTTCAGGTAAATGGCTCTCCAATTACCGGCTGTAAGTGTACTTCATCCGCAGCGACGGTTGATGTTGCTAAAGGCGGTGTCGCTACCTGGAGTGTAACGGGTTGCTCCTCGGAGGAGGCAATAGCTTCTTACTCATGGACTGGGATTTCTGGTGATGGTGAATCCGCTAGTTATACCTTTTCTGAAAAGGGCATGACGGTTAAGCCTGGCGTAACTGTTGCAAATGATGATAAATCTGTTGACGTGGTTGAATGTGACGAAGTGATGTCTTATGATTCTTCATCTCCGGATTATGCGATTGCGGAACCTTTGGATCATGTTGATTTGCCTGCGGGTCTTTCTGTTGTTATGATGGGTGGTTCTGGGGACTTGTCTATGTGCCAAATCGAGTGTACGGCACAAGAATTATTAACCATATCTCTTGGAACAGGCGATACGCTGATTAGCAACTACGTTGTTCTTGGGCTAATTGATGTGGAAGGATGCAAGGGACCTCTTGAAATTACCCTCTCTGCGCCCGCAACCTGTACAGCAAGCTGGAGTAAAGACTGAAATCATTGAGGGGGATGCCAACAGGCCCAAAGGGCCTGAGCAGCGCAGTCGTTTTTTCGGGGAGTCCAGAGGGGCGGGAGCCCCTTTGCAACTCTAATACCCGCTCCACTCGGCGGTAATGCTGGGGCTTGCCTTGCGAATCTTTTCTGCTTCGGGAGAGTCGTCTGCCAGGGCAATGTCACCGCTTGCGATTCTTGCCTTGATGTCGGCGAAGTCCTTAGGACGTTCTCCTTCGGGGAGCTTGTCGCCGGGAACCATACAGGGGGCGTCGATTGCGGTCTTTGCCTTGTCCTTGACGGGGGTGTATTCTCTTGCGGCTGGAACGGTATAGAACTTGTCTTCTTCCGGGCACCAGGCGGTAAGCCTCTTGCCGTAGACGCAACCGGAGTCCAGCCCGATAAAGCCAGGGCGCTTATCTACGAAACCCATTTTAGCCCAATGTCCAAATACCACGGTCTTTTCCCACTGTACCTGTTCAAACCAGGGCTTATCATCCCAGTAGCGAATGGATAGAATGACCTTGGGGTCCATGTCTTCCATGCGGGTCTTGCCTGGTTCAAGGCCTGCGTGAACCAGCAGGGCGTGGGGCGTATCTCGCCAGAGGGGCCAGGTCTTGACTTCGTTAAGAATGTAGTTCCAATCCTCAAGGGGGAGGCGGGAGAACCTGGCTCTCTGCTTTTCCGTCCACTCACTGGCGTCAGTATTCATCATGCGGATCAAGTGTTCCTCATGATTGCCTCGGACGGTCAGGATGCCGTTGTCCTGAATGAACTTTAGGGCGCGAAGCATGTCGGGGCCTTTATTGATGATGTCTCCCGTCTGGTACAGAGTGTCTGTACCTCGGACGAAACCGAAGGCTTCAACAATTCGTTCCAGTTCATCGGCGCAGCCGTGAACGTCTCCGATGTAGAGAGTGCGCTTCATGATGGACCTTAGATGTGGACGGCCTGACGGAGCTTGTTCATTTCGTCGGCGGTCAGTTCGCGGAATTCACCTGCGGGCAAATCGCCCAAGGTCATGCGGCAATAGCTGACTCGCTTCAGGTCGCGAATTTCATAACCGACGGCTCGCATCATACGGCGGATTTCGCGGTTCTTTCCTTCGATCAGGACTAGTTCTGCAAAGCCGTTTTCCAGATAGATGTCGGTAGCGAATGCGATTTCTTCCTGGTCGGAATCTTCATCGCGGATGTCTACGCCGTCTACCAGGCGCTGGCAGGCGTGTTCGCTCAAGGGGCGGTCTGTCCAGACGTAATAGCTACGAGGAATTTCAAAGCTGGGGTGGGTGAGGCGGTGGAGTAGTTCCCCGTCGTCAGTGAACAGCAACAGACCGCGGCTCTGCAAGTCCAGACGGCCCACATATTTCAAGCTATGGTATCCGGGAGGCAAAAAGTCATAGACGGTCTGACGGCCCTGAGGGTCGTCCTTGGTGCAGACGCAGCCAGCAGGCTTGTGGAACATGATGGTGGTGGTCTTCTTGGGAAGGCGGGCTTTCTTGCCATCTACAACCACCTGGTCCTTGTCTTCGTCCACCTGATGGCCCAAGTCTCGAATGACTTCGCCGTTGACCATGACCTTGCCGTCTTCGATGAGTGCTTCTGCTGCACGACGGCTTGCGATTCCACAGAGGGAGATGAATTTATTGATTCTCATAATATTAGGGGTTAGGGGCTAGGGTCTAGGGGTTAGGGCTGCGGGAGGCAAGTGTAGGCTGTTCGGGATGTTTCATCTTTTTGACATCTATACCCTGTACCCTAGTCTCTAATTTCTAGTTTCTATTCTCTAGAATGTTCTTTTCCTTCGTCTTTTGTTTAATGAGCGGCATCGTCGCCTAATTTTCACTAATCATTTTTCTTGAGCCAGGGTGGGGTGCGCTTGGCCTTGGGCTTTTCTTCGGGTTCAGCTTCCGGCGGATATAGCAAACCGAAACGTAAACCGGCAGTACTTATTTTGAAACTTTCTACGCGGAGTTTTTCCAGAAGGGACTTGAGCCAGAACAGACCGCAGATAATCACGTCGTGACGGCCGTTTTCCAGGCCGGGCAGCATGGCACGCAGTTCCTTGGAAAGGTTGGTAATGCGGGTGGTGACGGCATCCAGATCGCGGATGGTCAGTTCCAGACCTTCGATAGCCTTGTAGTCAAAGACCTGCTTGTTGAGGTAGACCATGGCTAGGGCGGTTCCTGTACCGCCTATCAGGTGGACCTGTTTCTTGGTCATACCCTTGAAGGATACGTCCTTGAAGGCTTCCTTCACAAACTTCTTGTATTCGGGGCCAGGAATGGGGCCCATTTCCTTGAACATCTTGAGAGCGCCCACGGGAATGGAGAAGGTAGTTTCCCCGTTGGAAAGTTCCGTAGAGCCACCGCCAATGTCCAGGGTGACAATGTCCTTGCCGTGCCATTCGCGGACGGAACGGAAGGTCAGCTTGCCTTCCTGTTCGCCAGAGATAATCTGGGGACGTACCCATAGGGCTTTTTCTACAGCGTCCAGAACCTGTTCGGAATTCTCGGCCTTGCGCATGGCTTCCGTTGCGGCAGCGGCCTTCAGGTCGGCGCCCAGAGCGTGAAGGTCCATACGGAACTTGGTCATGATGCGGGTCAGTTCCTCGATGCGCTTTTCGCTGATGGAGCCGGTCTCGTAAATGTCTTCGCCCAGACGGCAGACTTCAACCTTCTGCAGTTTGGGGACCAAAATCTTGCGGGGCACTTTGGACACTTCGGTCTCTTCGGCCCCTTGGCTTTGTTCGGGGGCTTGAGTTTCTTCGGTTGGAGAGCTTGTCGAACCATCGGTTGGCTCAGCGACCTGGGGGGCGGCGGGTGCGTCTTCGAAAGCTGCAATCAGCATGATGCAGCTATGGCTTCCGATATCGACCGTGGCGATGAGCTTATTGTTCATCTTCGGACTTGTCCTGGGAGGATTCGGCGGCCTTGGTTTCTTCGGCTTTCTTCTGGAAGCCGGCCTTGATCTTTTCCGCAAGCTTTGCGGGATTGGTCAGAAATTCCTTGGCGAGTGCAATTGCTTCTTCCACGATAGAATCGGGATGCTTGCCTACCCAGCTTGCCACCAGGTCGCCAGATTCGCTGCCCAGTTCCTTGCCCTGACGCAGTTCCTGACCCATCTTGAGGGCCAGCAGGAGGCCAAGTTCGAAGGCGCGGGGCTCGGACTTTCCTTCCAGAAGTTTTTCGACGCGGGTAATGCGTTCCTCGTAGGGGACGCTTTCAAGTTCAGCAAGGTCTTTTTCAGAAATCATGACGTAAAGGTAGAAAAACAAAAAGTCCTCCGCAATGCGGGGGACCTTTTACAAGAGAGAATCTTGTGCTAGAAGGATTACTTCTTCTTTGCAGGTGCCTTCTTAGCGGCAGCCTTAGGAGCAGCCTTCTTAGCAACCGGCTTAGCGGCAGCCTTAGGAGCAGCCTTCTTAGCAACCGGCTTAGCAGCGGCCTTAGGAGCAGCCTTCTTTGCTACGGGCTTAGCAGCAGCCTTAGCGGGAGCAGCCTTCTTAGCAGCGGGCTTAGCAGCAGCCTTGGGGGCAGCCTTCTTAGCAGCCGGCTTAGCGGCAGCCTTAGCAGGAGCCTTCTTAGCAGCGGGTTTTGCAGCAGCCTTAGCCTTAGCGGGGGCAGCCTTCTTAGCAACAGTCTTCTTTGCAGTAGCCATTTTTCTTCTTCCTTATGGTTGTTGTGAATTTATTGTCTATAAAATAACTTTAATTCAACAAATAATCAACAACTTTTTTTCGTAAAATGAAAATTTTTATGAAAAATTTTGTTATAAGTGATTTTCATTACATGCTGGTGATAGTTTGTTTGTATCACTCCCAAATTCTTTGTCTCAAACTCTTGCTTATTTTGTCTTGACTGGTCAAAGAAAACAAAAAAAAGGTTCCGTGATGGAACCTTCTGGATTTTATGTCGCAGCGAGTTTTCAAGCGCTAGATTTTTTCGTTGACGCTTGCGATGTACTTCTTCATTCCTTCCACGCCGGCGCTGTAGATATCTGCAAACTTCGTGGCGAAGGGAGGAATCTTACGGTTGTGAAGTCCCAGGGCGTCGTGCATCACCAGCACCTGGCCGTCGGTGAACTTTCCGCCGCCAATGCCGATGGTTACTGCCTTTACCTGGTTGGTAATGTGGGTTCCCAGTTCTTCGGGGATGTGCTCCAGGACGAATTCGAAACAGCCTACTTCATCGGCGTACTTCGCAGAATCCATGACCAGCTTGGCCTCCTCTTCGGTGCGGCCTTTCTGCTTGAAGTTTTCCGCAGTCTGGGGGAGGAGTCCGAAGTGGCCGCAAACGGGGATGTTGTTGGCGATGAGCTTTTCGAATACACCTTCCTTGATGCCTTCCAGCTTGACGGAGGAGGCGCCTGCGTCCATGAAACGGCGGGCGTTGTCATAGGCCAGCTGGGGATTTTCGTCACTGAGGTAGGGCATGTCTGCGACCACATGGGTGTTGGGGGCGCCGCGACATACGGCAGAAACAAAGATCAGCATTTCTGTCATTCCCACTTCGCGGGTGCTCTTGTAGCCTAGCATGGTATTGGCAAGACTGTCACCTACCAGAATCTGGTCGATGCCGGCTGCTTCTGCCATTTGGGCGAAGGCGAAATCGTAAGCGGTAATCATGGATACTTTTTCGCCTCTGACTTTTTTTTGCATTATGTCATTTGCGGTGAGCATAGTTTTCTAATCTCCTGTAACCATTGAATAGAATGAAGTTCCTTGAGGAAGCCGATATGGTTTCGAAGGTAGGCGAGGAGGGCGTTTTCCACAAAGGGGCGCTGTTCGCCTGTGATGTTTTGATTTTCGTCGGGATGGCTCGTCGCGAAAACCTGGGGAGAGGGGGCGCGTAACGCCCATAGGCCCTGGAGGGTTTGGGACTTTGCTCGGGGCGTGTCGATCCCGAGGCAATCCTTACAGATGAGACCGCCTGTTTCCGGATGGAAGTCTGCGGCAGCCTGCTGGAGGGGCTTTTCGCACCTGCTGCAGGACGTAAGGTCCAGATGGTAGCCCCACAGGTCGCTTGTATCCAGAAGCCACCGGGCGAAAATGTCCTGGCGGGGCGTTTTCTGGTTCAGTTCATCCAGCGCGGAGTTGAGCAGGACGAATTCATCCTGGAGGGGAACGCCTTGGGGTGCGTATTTCAGGACGATTTCCGCCATGACTTGGGCGACCGCCTGACTCATGAGATCGTTACGTAAATCCTCACGCCAGTTCAGGAGGGACGCTTCCTTCACGAAAATAAGCCCACCGTCGGCAGAATTTGCCTTTTGCGGGCTTTCGCGGAAAACCACTTCCGAAAGGGCCAGAGGGTCCAGGGCTCCCTTGAAGGGGGAATCCTTGCGCTTGGCCCCTTTCAGGATAAAACTCACGATACCGCTCTCTTCGGTGAGGGCCTTAACGATTAAGCTTGAATCGCTATAAGAAAACCGATGAAGAACGATGGCGCGAGTCTTGATCATCTTGCGGGATAATCTTTACTGCTGGACGGGGAACGGGGGCCAACCCAGCTTCTGTCCGCCTACCACATGGAGGTGGATGTGGAATACGGTCTGACCTGCGTCTTCCTTGCAGTTAAAAACAAATCGTGCGCCTGATTCTTCCAGGCCCAGTTCCTTAGCAATACGCTGTGCCTGGAACAAAAGCTTACCGACCAGTTCGCAATCTTCGGCCTGCATTTCCATGATGCTGGAAATGTGCTTCTTGGGAACGACCAGGAAGTGGACCGGAGCCTGAGGGGCGATATCGTAGAAGGCGAATACATCGTCGTCTTCGTAGATCTTCTTGGAGGGAATTTCACCCTTGATAATTTTGCAGAAAAGACAGTTTTCACTCATAGTGACTTGAAAATTAGAAAAAAAGGGAGAGATTTTCACATATTGGAAAAAATAATGGCGGGTTATGGGAAAACTTGATTTATTGCTTATTTTACGTGATTTTGGCGAAATGTAACAGTTTTAAAATCTTTACAAGTCCTGTAGAAATTGCTATCTTGCGCGCCGAAAAACACGTTTCCCTGGCGGATTTGCTGAATTGTACCGCGACGGAAACACACAAGGAGAAATAAGATGACCTTCGAAGAAAAGGCACTTGCATACCACGCTAACGGCAAACCGGGTAAGATCGAAGTTGTTCCTACCAAGCCGCACAGCACTCAGACCGATCTCGGCCTGGCATACACCCCGGGTGTAGCAGTTCCCTGCTTGGAAATTGAAAAGAATCCGGAAACTGCTTACGACTATACCGGCAAGGGCAACCTGGTTGCAGTGATTTCTAACGGTACTGCAGTTCTGGGCCTGGGTGACATTGGCGCCATGGCTGGTAAGCCTGTGATGGAAGGTAAGGGCCTTCTGTTCAAGATCTACGCAGGTGTGGACGTTTTCGATATCGAAGTGAACGAAAAGGATCCCAAGAAGTTCATCGAAATCGTTAAGGGTATCGCTCCTACTTTCGGCGGCATCAACCTGGAAGACATCAAGGCTCCGGAATGCTTCGAAATCGAAGAAACCCTGAAGAAGGAATTGGATATTCCCGTGATGCACGATGACCAGCATGGTACTGCAATTATCTCCAGTGCTGCTCTCGTGAACGCTCTGGAAATTGCCGGCAAGGACATCGACAAGATCAAGCTGGTGGTGAACGGTGCCGGTGCTGCTGCTGTGGCTTGCACCAAGCTGTACCTGTCCCTGGGCGTCAAGAAGGAAAACGTGGTGATGCTGGACTCCAAGGGCGTGATCTACAAGGGTCGCGGCAAGCTCACTCCGGAAAAGGAATTCTTCGCTACCGAACGTGAAGACGTGAAGACTCTGGAAGAAGCCATCAAGGGTGCAGACATGTTCCTTGGCCTTTCCAAGCCCAACATCCTCACCAAGGAAATGATCCAGTCCATGGCTGCAAAGCCTATCGTGTTTGCTCTTGCAAACCCCACACCGGAAGTTTCCTATGATGTAGCAACCTCCGCTCGTGAAGACGTTATCTTCGCAACCGGCCGTAGCGACTATCCCAACCAGGTGAACAACGTTATCGGCTTCCCCTACATCTTCCGCGGTGCTCTGGACGTTCGCGCTACTGCTATTAACGAACACATGAAGCACGCCGCTGTACGTGCTATTGCAGCTCTCGCTCGCAAGCCGGTGCCTGATGTAGTGAACATTGCTTACAACTCCGAACGCTTCAGCTTCGGTCCCAAGTACATCATCCCCAAGCCGCTGGATCCGCGCCTGCTGACCGACGTGTCTATTGCAGTTGCTAAGGCTGCTATTGAAAGTGGCGTGGCTCGCAAGCCCATTACCGACTGGGACGCTTATGCTGATAGCCTCCGCGACATGATGGGCTACGACAACAAGCTGATCCGCGGTTTCGAAAACATGGCTCGCTCCAACCCCAAGCGCGTTGTATTCGCTGAAGGTGCTAGCGTCAACATGATCAAGGCTGCTATCCAGGCTAAGGAAGAAGGCATTGCATTCCCGATCCTTCTGGGTAATCCGGAACGCATCAAGGAAGTTGCTGACAAGGAAAAGCTGGATATCTCCGGTCTCGATGTGGTTAATCCCCGTTCTACTGCCGAAGCTGATCGCCGCTTCAAGTATGCTGGCATCTATGCCGAAGAAAACGGCCGTAACGGTGTGACCTTCGAAAAGGCTCGCGACGAAATGTTCGAACGCAACCACT
Organism: Fibrobacter sp. UWEL; assembly: GCF_900142535.1. Taxonomy (NCBI): domain Bacteria; kingdom Pseudomonadati; phylum Fibrobacterota; class Fibrobacteria; order Fibrobacterales; family Fibrobacteraceae; genus Fibrobacter; species Fibrobacter sp. UWEL. The sequence goes on along the minus strand of NZ_FRBE01000016.1, from coordinate 38,009 downwards.
TCGGTATGATGATGGTGAAGACCGGTGATGCAGACGCATTCGTCTCTGGTGCAAACTCCAGAATCACTACCTCCATCGAACTGGCTAAGGACATTATCGGTATCCGTCCGGAATACAAGCACTTCGGTGCTATGCATATCCTTTCTACCAAGAAGGGCACCTTCTTCCTGGCTGATACCCTGGTGAACCGCGATCCCGATGCAGAAACCCTCGTTGATATTGTCAAGCTCACTCACGACGCCGTGAAGTTCTTTGCACACGAACCGGTGATGGCTATGCTTAGCTACGCTAACTTCGGTTCTGACAACAATGCTGCCCGCGGTACTGCAAACACCGTTCAGGAAGCAGTTAACATCCTTCACGAACAGTATCCGGACTACGCTATCGACGGCGAAATGCAGGCTAACGTTGCCCTGAACAAGGATCTTCGCGACAAGAAGTATCCCTTCAACACCATCAAGGGTCAGGACGTTAACACCCTCATCTTCCCCTGCCTCTCTTCTGCAAACACTGCATGCAAGATGCTTCTGGAAATGGGTGTTGGCGAATCCATCGGTCCTGTACAGATGGGCTTGAAGAAGCCGGTTCACTTCACCGATGCCGACGCTTCTGTCCACGATATCTTCAACCTGACCGTTGCTGCCGTCATCGACGCAATCGTTCAGGAACGTATCGACAAGGCTCGTCCCGTGAAGTAATGGATTATAAATCCCCGCAAGATTTTACTGCGGGTATTTAGGAAAAGAGTTGTATCTGAACAAGGTACAGCTCTTTTTTGTAGATCTTTTTTTATCCAAGCGGGCTGTTCCTGCTGGGGTTCTTTAGAACATACAGAAAGCCCGACCCACAAGGGGCCGGGCTTAAACACATCCCAAATTTTCGCGCGGTCAATTGGACTTAGGACTTTGGGGATTTACAAATCCTTAGGGCCTGCGGTCTTTACTTCAGAATCACCTTCTGGCTGTATACCTGGCTGCCCTGCTTGATGATGAGCATGGCGGCGCCGCGGTAGTTGGCCTTCAGCTGAACGGTGTTGTTGCCGGAGCGGGTCACGAAGCTTTCGCTAGCAATGACCTGACCCATGGTGTTCATGATCATGGCCTTGCCCTGAACGTTTGCCTGTGCGGGGAAGGTGGCGTTCACGAAGCCCTGCTGGACGTTCACGAACATCTTGCTTGCTGCGATGGCTGCAGGCTTGATGGCGGTGATGGGGGCTGCAAAGGTGGATGCAACCAGCTTGCCTTCTGCAATGCCTTCCAGAGTGGGGGTCTTCTTGTTGAAGTCGTTGAGGACTTCAAGGGTGCCGTCCTTCTTGATAAGCATCAGGTTGTCCATCTTGACGGTTCCAGTAACCAGGGTGCCGTAGATGTTCAGGCCGATGGCGTTCACGGAAGATGCGTTGAAATCGTTGGACATGTCTTCGAACATCACCTTATAGGTTGCCTTGCCTGCTTCGATATCCAGGTTGTAGTCATGCCATGTCCAGGAGGAACCTGTCATTGCGAAAACGGATGCGCTTTCCCAACCATAGGTTTCGCCGTCCAGGGGGCCGCCGTTGGCAATGTCGATTTCTGCATCAAACTGAATGCCTATATACTTGCTCCAATTCTTGCCGCCCAGGTCAATACGCATGGTGCCCACTTCGCTGGAGTCGGTGCGACCGGTAGTGGTGTAGGTAATGGACAACATCTTGTTGGAATCGTCCTTGCTTGCTGCGACCAGGGAATCGATAACGGAATGTCCTTCAAGAGCTGCCAAGCTATATTCGGCACGCAGGGCATTCAGAGTTTCGATGTCGACGATGTCACCGACCTTTCCGCCGTATTTCTTGGTCTGGCGACGGATGATGGTCATGTTGCCATTGCCTTCATCGCCAGTATCCCATGCGAAGGTCACGATGTTGTGAGCCTTGGCGGACTTTGCCACGGAACCGTACCAGGCTGCACGACCCTTCAGGTGGAGGCCCAGGTTATCGCCGGTGATTTCTTCGAGGCGCTTGACTGCACCGAATTCGCCGATGATTACGGGAATACCCTTGCTACCGAAGGCGGTTTCAAGCTTTGTGAACTGAGCTTCGGTATAGAGCTTGGTGCCCAAGGTGGTTGCGCTGGAACCCATGTTATGAGGTGTGTCGGTGGTAGAACCCATTCCGTCGAAATAGTAGAAGCACTTACCCCAGGTAGCGTCTTCAGTCATGAGGGAGAACTGATACGGATAGTAGTGGGCTTCGGCCATGGTGTAGCCTTCGCCAGCGGGGTCGGTAGGATAATCACTTGCCAAAAGTTCATACTTGTCAATTTCGGTACGGGGCATCTGCACCACCACGGTACGGGTGGCGTTGTTGCCGCCGGCGTTACGGACTGCCTTCAGGCAGGCTTCGTGGTACTGACGCAGAACCTTCATACGGGCGGCATCAAAACCCCACTGGCCGTTGTCGGTACCGCCATCCATCCACGGGTCGTTAACGCCCGGTTCGTTGGCAGATGCAAAAATCAGATGTTCATCGTATTCGGCGAACTTGGCCGCAATCTGGCCCCAGTAGGCTTCTTGCGTTGCTGCCACGGTGGCTGCACTGTTGGTGGTTGCGCCATTCTTGTCGTAGCCTGCGCCATCAAAGACGTGGTCTTCCAGCCAGCCGCCATCCCAGTGGGAGTTCAGCACGGCGTACATGCCTTCGCCAACGACCATGTCCACGACGGTCTTGACGGAATCCAGCCAGCCGGCATTGATCACGCCATTGGATGCGTGAGAATCCCAGGCGCAGGGAATGCGGACGGAGTTAAAGCCTGCAGCCTTGATAGCCTTGACGTATTCGGCTGTGGGGAAATCGTTACCCCAGATGGTGGGATTACCGGGGGCTTCCATGGTATTACCGATGTTGTAACCCATGCCCATGTCTGCTACGAGATCTGCGGACTTGGGAAGTGCGAATGCGCTAGTGGCAGCCATGAGGCCAAAACCACAGGCAAGACCGAAGAAATTTTTCAAAACCATAAACACCTCGTTAAGATTATTGCACTAATGAATTTATACTCCGGATGGAGATATGTTTCGAAAAACGTATTCCACGTTGTAATATGTGGTGTAAAAATCTCAACGGGTGTGGTGGCGTTTTTTGCTTAAAAACGAAGAAATCCATCCCAAAATGGGACGGATTTCTCAACAAAACGGTTAATCTTGAAGAATTTTACTTCAGGATGACTCGCTTGGAGTAGGCGACCTTACCCTGCTTCACGATCAGCACTGCTGCACCGCGGTAGTTGGTGGAGAGCTGCACGCTGTTGGAGCCCGGCATAGCGGTAAAGTGCTTTGCGGCCACTTCCTGACCCAGGGTGTTCAGCAGCATGACGCTAGCCTGAGAAGCTCTGGGAGAGTGGAAGGTGGTGTTCACCAGACCCTGCTGGATGGAAACCTGCATCTTGCGAGATGCGGTTGCAGTGGGCTTGATGGCGGTGCTCGGAGTAGTGGTGACGCCCCAGTCGCCGGTTGCGTTTGCCTGGATGAGAGATCCCTTTGCAATACCACCGTAGCTTGCGCCCTTCTTGTTGAAGTTGTTCAGGGTGTCTGCAGTACCGTCGGCCTTCCACAGGAGCATGTTGTCCAGATACATGTCGCCGGTGAACTGAGTGCCGTAAAGGTTAATGCCGATGGCCTTCATGTCGGTAGGATCGGTAATGGCCATGCCGGTAGCACCGAAAGCAATCTTGTAGTTGTCCAGGAGGCCAAGGTCTTCAACGTTACCCAGGCTCACTTCCTTCCAGTCCCATTCGCCGGACATGTTGAACAGGGAAACGCTTGCCCAGCCGTATTCAGCACAACCGTCGCGGGTCTGATCCAGGCAAGGACCTGCAGATTCGCCGGCTACACGCATGTCGAAGGAGATTGCAACATACTGAGACCAGTCCTTACCGCCCAGGTCAATACGTACCGTACCTGCTTCGGAAGAGTCGGATTGAACAGTCTTGTAAGTGACGTGGAGAGCCTTGTCACCAGCCTGAATTACAGGAGTGGTGCCGCCGCCGATCACAGCGGTCATATTGAATGCTTCGCGGATGGCGTTGATGGCGTCTGCGTCCACAATCTTGCCCACAGGAGCGGACTGACGGCGGATATAGGCCATGTTGTCGTAACCATCGGTGCTTTCGTTACCCATGTCCCAAAGAACAGGGACCACACCGTACTTCTTGGCGGCAGCGGCAACGTCCTTGTGCCACTGGACACGACCCTTCAGGTGCTTTTCCAGATCAGCACCGTCCAGATCCGGAGTACGGATGTTGGCGCCGAATTCACCGATGAGAACAGGATAGCCCTTGTCGGCATAGTTGCTCTTCATCTTGGCGAACTGGGTATTCACATGCTTTTCGGTGTAGTAGGCAGCGTCCACAGAACCTGCCCAGGCGTTATAACCAGCGTTGCGCTTGGGTTCGGTGGTGCTCAGGAAGTCTGCACCATAGAAGTACTGGGGAATAATCTTTTCGTTGTTCGGTGCGCCCCAATCCTGTTCTTCGTACATGAGGGTGTACTGGTACGGATCATAGTAATGCACTTCGAACATCAGGTAGCCGGTCTGGGTGTCGGTGGGGAATACGGTCACCGGAGCGCTCTTTACGGACTTGTCGATGTCTGTGTTCAAACCCTGAATGATCAAGGTGCGGGTTTCGTTACCGGGAACGGCACGAACTGCGTTGATGAAAGTCTGGTAGTAGTGCATCAAGGTGGACACATGGTTTGCGGTCCACTTGTCGCCCAGGTTGGAACCCGGTTCGTTGGCGCCTGCGAAAATCAGGTGTTCGTCGTAAGCAGCGAACTTCGTTGCAATCTGGGTCCAGTAATTCTTCATCTTGGTATCGACGGTGTTGTCCACGGTTTCGTCGATGTGAGTCTGGAACCAGCCGCCTTCACCTTCGTGATGGATGTTCAAAACGACATAAAGCTGGTTAGCGATGGCGTAATCCACAACGGTCTTTACGGAGTCCAGCCAGGTTTCGGTAATGACGCCGCCCGGTGCGTGGGAATCCCATGCGCAGGGAATACGAACGGTGGAGAAACCTGCTGCCTTGATGGAATCCATCAAATCCTTGGTGGGGAAGGGGTTGCCCCAACCGGTGGGGTCATTAGGCACTTCCATGGAGTTGCCGATGTTAAAACCAAAACCCATCTTTGTGACGAGATCGGCGGATTTGGGGAAAGCGGCAAAGGCGGAAACGCCAGCCATGAGGCTGAGACCTGCAGTAAGGCCCAAAAGTCTAGAATAATTCATATTGCTCCTTTGACGGGAAAATTCCCGTTTCCAACCCAAAGGAACCAAACAACCGTTAATAAAGTTAAATAGGAAAGCCTTGTTTAGGATCAAATTAAACGTGATGTTGTAAAATAGCGGTGCAATATGTTCAACGGATGTTAATGAAAATTTACATCGAAAGAGGAGGCTTTTGATACCCCGCTGAGATAATAAAACTTGTGTTTTTTGACGAAAAAGAAGAAATCCGGACGTTGCCGCCCGGATTTCTGGTTTGTCTGGATGAGAGTATCTTTTTTTTAGCGCGTTGAAAATTTACTTCACGGAAACCTTCAGGACCTGATTTCCGCTCTTGGCGATGTAGGATCCCTTGCGGAGACCTGCAAGGCTCAAGATTGCCTTGTTGGAGAGGGCGCGAACTTCACGAATCAGATTGCCGTTCATGTCGAAGAGACGGATGGAAGCGCGATTGTCCTGTGCTACCAGCATATTGCCCTGGCGGGTAAGGGTTGCGTTTGCCACCTGCGGGGCAAGGATTCCCAGGATAGCCTCGCTGCTGGAACTGGTAACCACGGGTGCAACAGAACTGCTAGAAACAACCGGCTGCACAGAACTGCTGGAAACAGCGATGCTAGAACTTGAAACGACTGGCTGCACGGAGCTAGAGGATATGGTGACGGAACTGCTGGAAATATCCGGTGTTGCTGAACCGCCAATAACCGGCACGCCGCTGCCGGGAATAAAGGCTTCCGTATGGGTAACGCCGGTATTATTGTAGGTTCCCATACCGTAAACGCCGCGCATGGCGTTGATGATTTCCGGTTCGATTACGTTGCCCATCTGGCCGCCGAACTTGTTTGTCTGGCGGCGGATGTAGGCCATGTTGTCGTATTCGGCAGCCTCGTTGCCCATGTCCCAGAGAATGGGGGTGACACCATTGTTCTTGGCGGCGGTAACCACATCCTTATGCCACTGGATTCGTCCTTTCTTATGGAGTTCCAGGTCGGAACCACTCAATTCCGGAGAACGGTACAGGGAGCCGAATTCGCCGATAATGACGGGGTAGCCCTTGTCCACATAATGGGCTTTCATTTTTGCGAATTGCTTGTTAGGAAAGCCGATCCCTGCCTGTTCAGAATCGACGGCGTTTGCCCAAGCGTTGTAACCGCAGTTGCGCTTGGGCTCGCTAGCCTTCTGGTAGTCTCCGTAGTAATATTGGGGCAAGATTTCCTTGTCTCCCCAGGTCTGTTTACTAGTCATGAGCACATACTGATAGGGACCGTAAAAATGTACCTCGAACATGAGGCGGCCGGATACCTTGTCCTTGGGGAAAATGCTGACGGGTGCGAGGCTGTCGGACTTGTCGATATCGGTCTGGAGACCCTGAATAATCAAGGTGCGGGTGCCGTTATTTCCGCCTGTAGCGCGGACGGCATCAATAAATGTCTGATAGTAGCCCATCAAAACCTGGGCGTGCTGGCTTGTCCAGGTAAGACCTTCCTGGCCTTCGCCCGGTTCGTTGGCGCCTGCAAAAATCAGATGTTCGTCGTAATTCTTGAACTTGTCTGCAATCTGGGTCCAATAGTTCTTCATCTTGGTGTCAAGAGTGTTGTCCTTGTAGGTGGACATATGGGTCTGGAACCAACCGCCTTGACCTTCGTGATGGATGTTCAGGATGGTGTAGAGGCCATTACGCATGGCGTAATCCACCACCGTCTTCACGGAGTCCAGCCAAGTTTCGGTAATCTTGCCGTTCTGTGTATGGGAATCCCAGGCGCAGGGGATACGGACGGTGTTGAAACCAGCTGCCTTGATGGAATCCAGCAGGGCCTGGGTGGGATAGGGATTGCCCCATCCGGTGGGATCGTTGGGCACTTCCATGGAGTTTCCGATATTGTAACCCATGCCCATATTCTTTTGAATACTTGCTGCGGAGGGGAGTTCTGCCTGAGCGAGGCCGAATGCGCAAGCCAGTGCGGCGCCAAACATCAATTTTTTCATATCATCCCTTATGTTTTTCCAAATCACCGAACATAAATATAAAGGCGTGGAATGTGGAACGTTCACAAAAAAAGTCCGCCCCACGGATAAGTGGTGCGGAACTTTCAACAGATGTAAATTTGCGGTTTCTTTTAAAAAATGGCGAATTTACTTGATTTTGACCTTTAGAGTGGTGGAACCGCTCTTGGCGATATACATTCCGTTGCTCAGGCCGGTGAGGCTGAGGGTTGCATTGGAGGTGGAGCGAACTGCGCGAATCAGGTTGCCGTTCATGTCGAAGAGGCGGATTTCAGCGCGGTTACCCTGTGCCACCAGCAGGTTGCCCTGACGGGTGAGGGAGGCCCTGGGGGATTGCGTTGTGGCGTCGAGGACCATCGGTGGAACCTGTTGGTTGCTGGAGCTAGAGGCTGCCGGCTGCACGGAGCTGCTGGAAACGGTGGTCTGCACGATGGGGGGTAACACTACTTCGCCTACACCAAAACTGCGCTTCATGGCGTTCATGGTGGCGGTGTCCACGATGGCACCCAGGTCGCTACCGTACTTTGCCTGGCGACGGATAATGGTCATGTCCCCATCGCCGTCGCCACCGGTTTTACGTTCGTAGCCCGTGTCCCACACGCAGGGTACCAGGCCGTGCTTTTTCGCGGAACCCACGGTATAGCCGTACCAGGCGGCAACTGCCCTCAGGTGCTTATCCAGATTGAAGTCGGATTGACCTACGCGGCTGTAGCGCTTGTTGATGCCCATTTCACCGATGACCACGGGAATGCCCTTCTTCACGAAGGTGTTTTCCAGCTTGCTGAACTGGGATTCGATAAAGTTCTTGGAACCAGTGGCGTTGCCGCTGCAGGTGCGGTTTGCATCGCCAGTGGTTTCGCTTTCCCAGTAATAGTAAACCTTGCCCCAGCTTTCGTCTTTTTCCATAAAGGCGAACTGGTAGGGGTAAAAGTGAGCCTCGGCCATGGTGTATCCAGAGCCTGCCGGGTCCGTGGGGTAGCTGTTAGCCAGCATGTCGCTGTTTTCAATTTCGGTGCGGGGCATCTGTACGATGATGGTGCGGGTGGCGTTGTTTCCGCCGCTGTTACGGACCGCCTTGATGCAGGCTTCGTGATAGGACTTGAGAACCTGCATTCTTTCATTGGTAAAAGCCCACTGTCCGTTTGCTTGCCAGGGATCGTTGACGCCGGGCTCGTTGGCGCTGGCGAAAATCAGGTGTTCGTCGTAGTCCTTGAAGTAGTCTGCAATCTGCTTCCAGTAGCTGCTCTGTTTAGCGGCCAACTGTGTGGCGGAATTGCTGACGAGGCCCGTCTTGTCGTAGCCCTGGCCATCGAATACGTGGTCTTCCAGCCAGCCTTCGTCCCAATGGCTGTTTAGCAAGACATACATACCGTAAGAAATGGCGGCGTCCACCACTCCCTTTACGGTTGCGAGCCAGGTTGCGTCAATGGTGCCGTTGCTTGCGTGGGAATTCCAGGCGCAGGGAATGCGGATGGTATTGAAACCCGCCAGCTTCACCGCCTTGATGACGTCTGCAGACGGAACAACGTTACCCCAGGCGGTAGGATCCTTGGGAACTTCCATGGTGTTGCCCAGGTTCCAGCCCAGACCCATGTTGGGGTAAATTTCAGTTGCCTTGGGGAGTGTGGCTGCGTTTAACAAGCCGAATGCGCATGCGAAAGCTGCGCCCAAAAGCAGTTTTTTCATAATGGTCCTCTAAATTTTTCCTAAACACCCCTCGTACCACCAATACGAAGGACCAAATCACCGATGTGTAATCTATATAAAAAATGGAGCAAACGTTCTTATGAAACGTCTGCTCTTGAAAAAAGATTTGAAGAAATTACAATGATTTGTGCTGAAACGGGACTTGTTAGTGGCTCAGCTGGCTACCGATAATCACAATGGCGTTGCAAACGATGATTATGCCGATAATCAATGCAATTGCCACTTTGGGAGACATTTTCTTAGGATTTTGATCTGCCATAGGTTTCCTCTTGTGTTTAAAAAATCATTTGGATGGTTTAATGGGCAATCAGCCAGTTTTCGCCGAAGCCGACGCTGGCTACTAAAGGAACTTGCAACTTCATGGCGTTTTCCATTTCGGACTTTACCATGGCGGAGAGTTCTTCAACGCGGTCGCGGGGACATTCGAAGACCAGTTCGTCGTGAACCTGGAGCATCATCTTCAGAGGCAGGGCTTCGTCGTTGATTCTCTTCTGGATGCGGATCATGGCAATCTTGATGAGGTCCGCGGCACTGCCCTGCACGGGAGTGTTTACTGCCATACGTTCTGCCATCTGGGATTCCATGCGGTCGGAGCTGTCGATACCTGCGATGTAGCGGCGGCGTCCTGAGAGGGTCTCCACGTAACCGTCGCGATGGGCGTTGGCCTTGGTGCTTTCGATGAACATCTGAACGCCCTGGAACATATCGAAGTAGCCCGTAATAAAATCCTTGGCCTGACCCATGGGAATTTTCAAGTCGCGAGAGAGGCGGAAGGCGGTCATACCGTAAAGAACGCCGAAGTTCACTACCTTGGCGTCGCGACGCATATCGCTGGTGACGTTTTCCAGCGGTACACCGTAAATAGCCGCCGCGGTACGGGCATGAATATCAATGTTGTTGCGGTAAGAATCGATGAGGGCTTCGTCACCACTCAAGTGAGCCAGCATTCTCAATTCAATCTGAGAGTAGTCTACGGCGAGAATCACGTTGTCCGGATTCTGCGGGACGAAGGCTGCGCGAATTTTCTTGCCCAAGTCGCTACGAACGGGAATGTTCTGCAGGTTGGGATCACGGCTGGAGAGGCGGCCTGTTGCTGTACCCCACTGGATAAAGCTGGTATGAATACGCTTGGTCTCGGGATTGACCAGAGTGGGCAAAACGCTCACGTAGGTACTCTGCATCTTCTTCAATTCGCGATATTCAATGACGGAGGCTACGAAGGGACTTGCAGTCTCATAGAACAGTTCTTCCAGGACGGTTGCGTCGGTACTACGTTTTTTCACTTCACGCAAACCTAGGGTGTCGAACATGACCTCGGCCAATTGCTTGGGGCTTCCGATGTTGAATTCCGTTCCCGCCATGTCACAAATGTCTTTTTCAAGATTTTCAATGCGACGCTGCAGTTCAAATTCCAGAGTTTTCAAGCTGGGAACGTTGACCGCGATGCCTACGGATTCCATCTGGTATAGCACCTTCAGCAAAGGCATTTCCTGCTGGTAGAAATACTTCTCGTAGTCGTATTTCTGTAACTGCTTCTGTAGGGGTGCCCACAGGCGTAAGGTATAAACTGCATCTTCTGCACCATACTCGGTGGCGGCTGCAATCGGTGTGCGGTCGAAAGTAATCTGGCTCTTGCCGCGGCCAATAAGATTCTCGATGGGAATCATTTCGTGCTGCAGCTTTTGCATCACTTGATTGTCCAAACCGAGGCCGTTTTCGCCGGGGCTTAACATCCATGCGGCAATGAGGGTGTCGATGATGTTGGCGTTATCAATCTGCTGCTGTGTCAGACCGAATGCTCGAGCCAGAACGTGCAAGTCGAACTTTGCGTTATGGAAAACGAAGGCGCGCGTCGGACCCTCGGCAGGCTCGGGGACCTTGCTGAAAAAATCAACGAACCATTCCTTCACCAGGTTGATATCGAAGTTTCCGCCCTTTGCTACGGGCTGCGGGAATCCGATTTCATCCCGATGGTTCAGGGGAATGTAATAACCCTTGCTAACCGTATAGTCGGTGCGCTTGCTTTCAGCGTCGACGACGCTCTCGCTTGCGTCAACGGCGGCAATGCACAGTCCCACAAGGCCGCACTGCATAGGATCCAATCCGTCGGTTTCCGTGTCCACTCCAATGAGGGGAGCCGCTGCAAACTCTGCTTTCATCTGTTCAAAGACTTCAGCGGAATCCACGCAAATGTAGGTGGGCAAGACGTCCTTGGGCATGTCAAAATCTGCACGGGTCACGCCTGCGCCTTGGACGCTTTCCGAACCGGATTCGCCTGCGCTCTCTGTGCCAGATTCATTTTCAGAACCCTTAACGAAACCGGTCTTGCTGGGTATCTTTTCCAATAGTCTCAGCAGGCTGTTGATCTCGTGTTCCTTGAACATGTCGGCCAAGGTGTCTACATGAATGCCTGTGTATTCCAGGGCGTCCAGGCTGCCGTTGAAGGCACGCTTGGTCTGGAGGGTGACCAGTTCGCGGCTGAGGAATGCCTGTTCCTTATTGTTGGCCAGATTGTCGTGAAGGCCTTTCTTCTTGATGTTATCGATGTTGGCGTAGATGTTGTCCATGTCGCCGTATTCTTCCAACAGCGTAATGGCGGTCTTGGGACCAACCTTCGGTACGCCAGGAACGTTATCGCTGGCGTCTCCCATCAGGGCCAAATAGTCACGGATTTTTTCCGGCGGCAAGCCGTACTTTTCAAGAACCTGATCCGGGCCGAAGTCAATGCCGTCGGCGCCTTTTTCCAGATGGAACAGGTGAATCTTGTCGTTCACGATCTGGCTCATGTCCTTGTCTTTACTGATAATCAGAATGCGGTCGAAGCCTGCTTCTGCGGCGGCTACGGCAGTACTTGCCATGACGTCGTCTGCTTCGTATCCCGGTTCCGACAAGAGCGGGATTCCGCTGGCGGCAAGGGATTCGCCAAGGAGAGGCATCTGGGCTGCCATTTCTTCGGGCATGGGGCCGCGATTGGCCTTGTAATCCGGATACAATTCGTGGCGGAAAGTCTTGGTGTGGGCCACGTCTCGGGCGATTGCAAAATGAGTAGGCTGATGCTTGGCGAGAATCCTCAGGACGGCGCCCCAGTAGCCGTGCATCATGGACACGTCTTCGCCCGCGCTGTTTTTCAGCGGGTTCTGGGAGTAGGCATAGAACATGCGGAACGCTAATGCGTAGGAGTCAAGCAAAAGTAAGGTTTTTTCAGCCATAATGCGAATGTAGAAATATGTTCACCCTTCGTCCATCATCCTCATAATTCAAAACTCGTAACTCATAACTCATAACTCATACTAAGCTCTTGGGTGCGTCTTCTTGAAGGCTTCCCGCAGGCGTTCTGCGCTGACGTGGGTGTAGACTTGGGTGGTGGAAATATTTTCGTGGCCCAGCATTTCCTTGACGCTCATGATTTCTGCGCCGTTTTCCAGCAGGTGGGTGGCGAAACTATGGCGGAGTACGTGGGGGCTTGCCTTTCCTTCCCAGCCGATTTCCCGCAGGAGATTGTGGATGTCGTCCCGTAAAGTCCGGAGGCCGAAGGGCTTTCCGTCCCCGCTCAAGAACACAAGTCCTGTAGCTGTCATGGGGTGTCCCGCTTTTGTCTGCAACTGCCTGAATTCTTCAATGCGGTTCAGGAGTGCGTCTGTAACGGGGACGATTCGTTCCTTGTTGCCTTTACCAATCACTCGCACTAGGTGCTGGCTGGCCTGAATCTGGTTCCAGTGCAAGCTCTGGCATTCGGAAATTCGCAGGCCGGAACCATAAATCAGCTCCAGCAGAAGGCGAGCGCGGGCTTGCGGCAACGTGGGGTTCTCGATTTCGGGGAACTTCTCTTCGCCTAAGTCCTTCTGGCTCAAGAAGGATACCAACCTTTTGGGGCGCTTGGGCATGGGAACGTTTCCCGCGGGATTACTCTTCAGGACCAGGCTTCGTACCAGGTACTTGCCGAAACTTTTTAAGGCGGCCAGGTGTTCGCAAATGCTGGTGGGAGCAAGCTGCTGCTTGATTTTCAAGTCCCACACGAAGCCTTTTACGTTTGCTTCCGTAAAGCTTTCCAGCGGGGCGTTTTCATCTCCCAGATGTTCCATGAACTTCGTCAGGGACTTTCTGTAAGTATCTTCCGTACGTACGGAAAAACGACGTTGGGACGTCAAATACGTAAGAAATTGCTGGATATATTCTGAAAGAATCATTTTACAGGGCCATCCCCAGGTTTTAAAAACAAAAATAATCTATCTTGTTTGCCAAGATATGACATCTAGACTTTCCAGCGTTATTTTTTCTAGCGTACTGCTTGTTGTTGCCCATGCTTTTGCCTTGGACAGAGTGTCTGGTGCCAACGAAACTTTCAATATTGAACCGGGTGCACGTTCTGCGGCTCTTGGCTCTGCCACTATGGCAATTGACGGGGATTACCTGGGGCTTTTGTCCAATCCCTACCAGCTGGCCAACGTGAATTATGGCTGGGCTAGCCTGTCCCATACGGAATACTACGAAGATACTCGCTATGATTTCGCTTCCGGGGTTATGCCTCTGGGTGAAGGTCAGGGCCTGGGCGTGTCCTTCGGCCGCTATGGCGCAAATGACATTCCCTACATCAAGGAAGGGGAGCCTCTTCCCGAAGGCGATATCTATAACACGCTGTCCATTGCGGATTATGTATTCTCCGTTTCCTGGGGCCGCCGCCTGACGGACCGTATCGATTTGGGCGTTTCCTTCCACGGTATTTATCGTGATATGGACCAGAGTGGCTGGGGCTTCCGTGGTGACGCTGGCCTCCGTTACAAGGTCATTGAACGCCTTTATGTGTCCGGACTTCTGAAGGGGTGGACCTCTTCTGCCACCACCTGGGAATCTGGCGAGTTTGAATACACTTCTCCCGAAGTTTACCTGGCTGCCACTTATTCTGTTCCGGTACCCTACCTGTACGGTAAGCTAGCGTTTTATTGGCAAGGTGCGGGATTGTTCCACGAAGAATCCAGAGCAATGACTTTCGAGACGGATGAAGACGTGGGTGCCAGACTTTGGGAAGATCCTCTGGACTGGCTTTCCGGCGGTAAGGGCGGTATTGAATTCAATTTTGACTTCGGGCTCTCCCTTCGTGCGGGCTTGAGCAGCTTTACTACCTTCCAGAGCGTGACTGCAGGTGCAGGTCTTACCATTGCTAAGTTCCTGAAGATTGATTATGCATTCGAGTCTCATCCCACCCTTTCTCCCGTACATCGCGTTAGCGTAAGTATCAGTCCCTACTTGTTCTCCAACAAGCCCAAGGCTGGTACTCCCGAGGCTTACGTTCCCAAGCGCACTCGCCTGACGGAAGAACCGGAAGAAAATGATTCTATGGAGGAATCTGGGGTGGAAATCCAGGAAACGGAGTCAGTTCAGGAAATGGCTTCTGAATCGGATGCAAGTCAGGGGGTTGTTCTAGAAGAACCGGAAGAATCGGTAAATAAGCCGGTAATCATCGAGTCTGATGACGAGGTTTTGGAGTAAGTCCGTTTCGTTTGACCCTTTTTTAAGTTATATTTGACGTATGGCTGTTAAGAATTATAGAGAAGTTGGAATTTTTGACTTGTTGTGTGCCCCGTTGAATCCGATTGGGGCCTTTGATGCTGAACAATTCAAAAAGGATGTTCTAGAACTTCTCAGCGAAAAATCTGACGAAAAGTTCCTCGCCGTAGATCTTTCTGGCCTGGATTTCGTCTACAGCGACGCCTATAACGCCTTCATCCAGTTCCAGGAAGAAATGGAAAGCCGTGGCGGTCAGTTCGCTCTTCTTACCAGCAACAAGATTATTATCGATGGCCTCAAGAAAGCGGGCTTGGATAAGCGCTTCCAGATTCTCGCCTCCGAAGAAGACATGATGTCTTACTCTCTCCAGGTCCAGAATCCTTCCGAACAGCCTGCTGTAGCAGAGGAAGATGCTGCTCCTGTAGCCGCGGTTGCCTCTCAGAACGTTTCCATTCAGAACGAACCGACCCAAAGCGTCTCTTCTCAGAATGCCGCAGGTTCCCTGGAAGAAACCAGAATCGTTCCGCCCACATCTCGCCCCACCGGTAGTCACCGCAGATTTACCAAGAGCTTTAACGCAATCCCCAAGGAAGAGGATAAGCAGCAGAAGAAGGGCCTGGACGTCCCGTTCGACGAAGAACCTTCTTCGGCAAAAACGGTCATTGTGGTTGTTCTTCTCCTGTTGATTGCTGTAGGTGCAACGCTGGCCTTCTTCTACATCAAGTAATCGATGGCTGTTGAATTTAAGGAATATAAGGGCAAGCGTAAGCCCATTAATCCTCAACATAAGTTCCCTTTGCTTAGGCTGCTGATTGTTGCCATAGCCGCTTTTGCCGTATATTGGTCTGGTCTTCCTACTAAAATTGCCAATGCGCTTCCACTGCCGGGAAACGAACCTGAAGTGGTCGTAGAAACCTGGGATAGTCGCTGTGTAGCTACTGGCGGAACTCCCACCGCGGTTAACGACAGCCTGGGCCAGTGTCACTGGTTGTTGCAGGATCCTGATTCCCTGATTCTTCCGGACCCCTTCCTTCGTTATCTTTCCTCCATCAGGAAGGTCCAGTCTCCCGAAATTTTCTGGGTAGCCAAGGTCAAGGATTTTTCCAATCCTCTCGTTGTTCTTTTCCAGGATGCCCAAAGGGAATACTTCTATCATGTGATGAAACAGGATTCCAGCTATGTCTGGATCCGCAAGGGGAACTCTCCCAGTGATGGTTGCCGTTTCCCTGGGGTTTGTCCGCATATGCCTTTGGAATGGTCCGCCTTGGCTATTACCGAGGGCTTTGACTTTGAAGGCCAGGAATCCCTGATCGCTATGGATGTTTTCCGCGGTGCAGGGGAGGCTCCCATTTATGCTGTCCTGCCGGGTCGCGTTCTTGACCTGGGGAAGGATTCCCTGGGATACTTCGTGGAATTGGATCACGGAAATAATATCTCCAGCAAGACTTCCGGGATGGGACTTGGAAATGATTCCCTGAAGGTTGGGGATGTGGTTAAGGTGGACATGCCCATCGGCAGACTAGCCCCTATGGACAGCTCTGTATTCTATCTCTCCGTTCGGGAGAATGGTCACTTTGTCCGCTGGAAGGATTTTTATGCGGAAGCATATCCTTTTACCGACAAGGAGATTGCAGCCTTTGAAGGCGCACTCTCAAAGACCGTGGAAAGGAAGCCGTAAGATGTTTCAGAAAGTGATTGGATTTAGAATGGCTTTCGCGGCGGTTGCCTGCTTTATGCTGGCAACTCTGTTCCTTGGTTGCGAGAAAAGTTCCGATGGTCCACTTTCTGTTTCCGATGAAAACGCCAAGTTTGAAGGGAAAGGATTTTTTCTTTCTGCCAGTCTAGATTCTGGATCGACCATCCATCTTGCTGGGGATACCCTCTATCTCAATATGGGGAAAATCTGGTCCTTTTCCAATTGCGCTCTCCGCGATATTGAACTGAACTACACCCAGGAAGACTCCGTTCTGTGGATTGCTCCTGTAATTGATATTCAGTCCGATGGGGAAGACTGCGCTGCTCCCTATTACAGGCCGGACACGCTGTTGAAACTCAATCTGGAAAATCGTCTGAAGGATGAGGTTTCTCAAATCAAGATCAAGAACGATCAGGATTCCATCCTGGATTCCATTTTGGTGCGTCGAGGAAAGTTCCAGAGGGATACGTTTGAAATCTATCTGGACTCCATTTTTGCGGATGCCCATCTTTATCCTGTTCGGACAAGCGATAAAAGCGGTTCCGTAGAGAAGCCTACGGTTCTTCGCATGCTGGATTCTCTCACGCCTCGAGTGTTCTACTGGAAGACCATGGAATCCTCCTGCACCCATCGAGTGGATATGTGCAAGTCTGTGGTTCCCGATACGCTGTATCCCACCAGCTGGAACGTTAACGATACCACCTTAGTTCCTGTCCATTATGCCTGCGCCGATTCCGATTCTGTTTACTGCATCAATTCCAAGTGGGAGAATGATTCCACCGCTCTAGGTAAATTGCAGGAACGTCCGGATACCATTTGGCATTACAGCACTTACTACATGGAAAAGGTGGTGAAGTGTGGTACTTATAACGAATTCTCCGTCAGAAGCTATTCCATTGGTTCCAAGCTTCGTGTGGAACGTGAACTTTTAGTTCCTGCAGAAAATGAAAGTCATTGCGGACCCTCTTCAACAGAGGATTGGATTATTTATGATTTGTCCACCAACAAATTGGTGGTGGATACAGATTCTACCGTTCCCGTGGATACCATTTTTGCTCATTGGGAAAATGCGGAAGTGGCGCCGGAATCCTTGATTGTAAAGGAGTAGTCATGATTGAATATACCTACGCTGCGGAAATTGCTGAAGCAGATCGTGAAATCCTTCTGAACTCTCGAATTTATACGGAATGGCTTGCCGCCGCCGAAAAGAAGTTTAAGGTCTCCAAGGTTCATTTCGCTTCAGCAGATTTTTTGATGAAGGGCCGCCAGCCCTTGTTTATCAAGCTGCAGGCTACTGCAAATCTTCCCGATGGTCGTCCTGTTCACGGGATTGTTCTTGTTCGCGGTAACGCCGTAGGTATTCTGGTGGTGTTGCGCTGTGAAGGCAAGCCTTACTTACTGCTGGTGCGCCAGCCCCGCTTTGCCATTACGGAACAGTCTTCTCTGGAAATTCCCGCAGGTATTCTGGACTGGACCGGAGACTACCGCAAGGTGGCTCTTTCTGAACTGGAAGAAGAAGCCCAGATCAAGGCTGAAGATTCTGAACTGATCGACTTGATGGACTTCTGGTATAACGGTTCCACTCCGGGCTTTGCCGCAAGCTGTGGCTTGCTGGATGAACGCATCCGTCTTTACGCCATTGAACGTGAGGTGACTCCCGAACAGCTGAAGGCCATGGATGGTAAGGACCAGCAGTACACCGAAGAAATCGAATGGATTCGTACGGAAGTTCTTCCTTACGAAGAAGCGGGACACCAGTTTGTCGATGGAAAGAACTTGATTGCCATGTTCCTCTATGAACGCTGGCTCAAGGCTCAGGGACGTTCCCTCTAAAAAGAAAAGGGGACTGTTTAGCCCCAGATGTTGTTGACGGTAAGGCCGACGAAAAAGACGGCCAGGTATCCATACCAGATTCCCGTCAGGACGTAGTTTAATCCTCTCTTATAGGCCTTGGGCTCGTTCTTGTTCTTTTCGCGGATGGCAAGAACATTCTTGCGGCAGAAGTAGGCGCAGGCAGCGAGACCGATTAAAGTTGCGAGAATTAGAAGTACGTATGTCATATCGACCCATAAGATAACTATTTTTCGCTCCATGGAAAACTTGTTTGCGTCACAAAAGCGGTTTAAGGATGTTTTTAGGATCCTCTCTACGGTATTTGCCTTCTGGGGAGTTCATGCCATCCTCCGAGTGTTGCTGCTTTTCAGGAATAATCCTTACGGCATTCCCTTTGTGTCCAAGCCGGACTGGTACATTTTCCATGCCATCTGCATTGACTTTATCTGGCTTGTGGAAATGGCCCTGCCCTTTGTTCTCCTGGCTTTTTTGCTTTCGCCGGATTCAAAGGCCCGCAGGTTCTTAAGTCCTGTATTTACGACCCTTCAGGGAATCCTACTTCCCTTTACCTTGCTGGACCATGAATTCTGCAGATTCCTGGGAACCCACTTTTCCATATCCCTGTTGGACACTTACAAGGATGCATCCTCCATCACCATGCTGTTTGACTACGTGGCGGCGGACCAGTCCGTACCTTACCTGCAGTGGTTCGTACTTTTGACCATGGTGCCTGCGGCTATATTCTTGGGGAAGTTTATTCTGAGCCGCTTTAAGAAATGCAATTATAGAGGCTCCCTTTTGAAGGCCGTCCTGATTGGCTGTCTTGTATTTTTTGGCGCCTCCGAATTATTCCTGAAGGTCATCTGGACGGGCGGAAACCGCATGCGTAAGCTGGAACCTGTGGTAAGCATTTTTACTCGCGATATCAAGAATATTATCGTGGGCGAGGGGGAGATGGACCCCACGTATTTGAAGGCGGCTACGGCAACCGCCCGCAGAGTCTGGGCGGAAGTGGAAGGGGATAATGCCGATCAGTATGAATATCCCGACGAAAAATATCCGTTGTACCGCGTGCGGAAATCTTCGGCTGAAGATCCTTACCGAATTTATATTCCTGCCATTGTGGATTCTGCCAGTGGAGATACGATACGTCCTAACTTCCTGGTGATCTTTATGGAATCCCAGCGGGGTCTGGACGTTGGCTACATGGACAGCAAAGCTCGATTGGATGACTTCATGGGGCGTAAGGGTCGCCCCAGCGCAACACCTGTGCTAGATTCCCTTGCTCGAGCAGGTTCTGCCTGGACTAATTTTTTCGCCAGCGGAATACCTACGGTAGGAGGCGTTCTTTCTACTCACTTCGGTTTCCCGCCCCATCGTTTTAAATCTACGGCATCGGAATTGACTTATGTGGACGTTCCCAGCTTCGCGTCCATTTTGCGAGATGCGGGTTACAAGGCTCAGTTCTTTGCGGCTGCGGACCCTGCCTGGGATAATCTTTCCGTGTGGTTCCAGAAGTGGTACGACCGTACTCATTATGACCGTCAGTACGAAGACGATTCCACGTTCTTTGATGCTACTGCAGCCTTCATCAAGGATAGTCTTGCTCCCGTTGCTGCTAGCGAGAATAAACCTTTCATTGCTTCCATGATTACCCGTAGCAATCATTATCCTTTCAACCTTGTTCCGGGAATGCCTGATTCTGCAAAAGCTTTGCCTCAGGCGGAACGTATGCGCTGGACCATGCATTGGGCAGACGCCCAGCTGGGACGTTTTTTGAACAAAGTATCTAGTGAGCCCTGGTTCAAGAATACTTACGTGATTGTTCTTGGAGATCATGGTTTCCCTCAGGGGGAACATGGGGTTTCCGCCATCGGTAGCGATGCCTATTCCAATGTGACCAGGATTCCCCTTGTGATAAATGGTCCGGGTATTGAACCATTTTCTTTCTGGGCTTCGGCTAGCCAATCTGATGTGGCTCCCACCATCCTTTCTCTTGCTCGGGTCAATGGGCCTAATTCGTTCCTTGGTCATAACTTGTTCAGAATAGGTTTTGACAATCCCCCGGAAATGTTTGAGCCTGGTGATTTAGATCCATGGCATGGTTGTTTTGCTATTGGCGCTCACTCGGGAAAGGTGGCCATGAATGATTTTTTCTTCAGGGTCATCGGGGACGCTTCCGGTGAATCTTCCCCCATGCTTTTTTCTGGATTTGATTTTGAGGAATTGGAGGACTTGACTCAGAAGGATGATAGCTATGTTCGTGAACAGTTCGCCATGTCCCATAAAGAAATCCTTCAGAAGGCTTGGTCCATGAAGGCTTTGGCTGACACCTTGACCGCTTTGAATGACTGGATTCTCGTCCACAACAGGGTGAATCCCGTGAACAAATAGGATTTTTACCCTCTAAATGGTCTCAAAAATACTGGAGTGTGTTGCCCGCGCTCCTTTTTTTTTCTCTATTTGTACCCGGTTTAAGACTGTCCGTGGATATCGCTCCGCCAAGAACCTGGCTAGCGGCATCCGTTAGCGGACGGCAATTTTTATATAAGAGGTCTATTTGGCTAACGAAAAGTTGGATTCGCTGATTGCTCAGGCTTGCGAAGCTGTGGGCGTCACCTTGGTGGAACAGGACATGTTCCGCGCTGGAAAGCGTAAGACGCTCCGTCTCTACATCGACAAGCCCGAAGGTGTATCTATCGATGACTGCTCCGCCGTGAGCCGCCATTTGTCTGACGCCTTGGACCTGGATCCTGAAATTATTGAAGGGGCTTACACTCTGGAAGTGTCTTCCCCGGGGTTGGACCGCCCCCTGAAGTCGGTTGCCGATTTTACTCGCAATGTGGGTCGTTTTATTCGCGTGACCCGCAGCACCGGTAAGCCCGTGGTTGGTAAGCTGGTTAGTGCAGATGAAGAAAATTTGACGCTTACCGTAAAGGGCGCTAAGGAGGACACCGTTGTTCCTCGTGCTGAAGTGCTGGTAGCGAAAGTGGATGTACAAATCTAAAAGAAGGTCATGGTATGAAAAACGAACCGAAAGTTAATTTGCTCGAAGTGCTGAAGGGCGTTGTCGAAGCTAAGGATATGGAAGACTCCGCAGTGATCGACGCTCTCAAGGAAGCGCTGATTACCGCTGCTCGCAAGTACCTGCACATCGAAAAGAAGATCGAAGTTGATTTCGATATGGAATCCAACGAAGTCCACGTCTATCTGCGTGTGGCTGTCGTGGATGATTATCCGGATTACGATCTGAACATGACCGCTGACGAAGTGGAAGAACTGGACAAGGGTTACATGCTGGTTGATGAAGCTCGCGAATTCAACGAAGATGCTCAGCCCGGTGACCAGCTGGAAATGGAAATTCCTATTGCAGCATTCGGCCGTCAGGCAATCCAGACTGCAAAGCAGCTGCTGAACCAGCAGATCCGCGACGCAGAACGTCAGAAGATTATGGACACTTACCGCAGCCGTATCGGTTCTATGGTGAGCGGCGAAGTGATTCGTTTGGAACAACGTAACATTATCGTTCGCCTCGGCAAGACCGAAGCCATGATTCCGCCCCGTGAACAGATTAGCCGTGAACGTTGGGCTCAGGGCAACTCCATCAAGGCTGTGATTGCCCGCGTGGAAGAATCTTCCAAGAATGGCGCTCAGGTGATCCTGTCTCGTGCTAATGGCGACTTCCTCAAGGAACTGTTCCGTCAGGAAGTTCCCGAAATTTATGAAAACACCGTGGAAATCAAGGGCGTCGCTCGCGAACCCGGCTTCCGCGCTAAGATTGCCGTTTACTCTCGTGACGAAAAGATCGACCCCGTTGGCGCATGCGTCGGTATGAAGGGTGCTCGTGTTCAGACCATCGTCCGCGAACTGGGCAACGAACGTATTGATATCGTTCAGTGGAATCCGGATCTGGATGTGTTCATCCAGCGTGCTCTCGCTCCGGCAAATGTGGTGAAGCTCATGCACGTTCCCGAAACCCTGCGTACTGTTGTGATCATCAGCGACGAAAACCTGGCTCTTGCCATCGGTAAGAATGGCCAGAACGTGAAGCTTGCTGCTGAACTCGTTAAGCGCAACCTGGACGTCTTCGGTGAAAAGGAATGGTCCGAAAAGGATGACGAAGCCAAGGCTAAGGTGATGGCTCCCTCTGCAGCAGACCTCGGTCACGCTAACAACGCTCGTAGGGCTCACTAAGCAAAAGCGGTTTTAGACAAGGATATTGGAATAGGCTAATTCATGGCAATTGAAAATCAAATTAAACCTACAGATTGGGCTGAATCTCACGGCGTAAAAGTCGATTTGGTGATGAAGCTGCTTCGTGACGCCGGTGTGACCGTGCGTACCCACATGTCCAAGGTAGATGCCGCGGACTATGCTAAGATCGAAGCTGCTGCTGAAGCTGAACGTGCTAAGGCCGAAGCCCGCAACAAGAACCTGAAGAAGGCCCCTTCTGACCCTGCTCCTAGTGCGACAGCAAGCAAGGCAAAGGCAGCTCCCGCTGCTGGTGGCCGTACCTTGAAGGCTACCCTCATCAAGGGTGCTACTGTTACCGTCAAGAAGGGCGCCGCAAAGGCTGCCGCTGCTCCTGCCGCTCCGAAGGCTGAAACTCCTGTTGAAGCTCCTAAGGCTGAAGCACCTAAGGTTGAAGCTGTCAAGCCGGCTGCTCCCGCCAAGGTGGATGCTCCCGCAGCACCTAAGGCAGAAACTCCTGTCGCAGCACCCAAGGTTGAAGCTCCCGCAGTCGCTAAGGCTGAGGTTAAGCCTGCTGCTCCCAAGGCGGAAGCACCTAAGGCTGAAACTGTTAAGCCCGCAGCTCCTGCAGCTCCTAAGGCCGAAGCACCTGCTGCTTCCAAGGTTGAGGCTCCCGCTGTGGCTAAGGCTGAAGCTCCCGCTGCCAAGCCTGCAGCACCTGCTCCCAAGGCAGAAGCTCCCGCTGCTGCCAAGCCTGCCGCTCCTGCAGACACCGCACCGTCCATGGTTACTCCGGGCATGGAACTGAAACAGCCTCCCATGAAGGCTCAGGTCTTCAAGCCGGATGCAGCAATCCTTGCTCGAATCGAAAAGTCTCGTCAGATGGCTCAGCAGAACCGTGGCCCTCATCGTGGTCCCGGTGGCCCTCGCGGCAATGGTAACGCCCAGGGCTATACAGGCACTTTTGGCCGTCTGAACAATAATAACGGTCAGGATAACCGCAATGGCGGTAACCGCCGTCCGGGGCAGGGTGGTCCGGGTGGTGACCGTAACAACAATAATGGTGGTCGTACCTTTACCGGTCGCACTGGTGGCTTCACCGGTTCCTCCATGCAGGATGCATTCAACGCCAGCAACAACAACCAGGGCTTTGGTGGCCAGGGTGGTTTCGGCGGTGGTCAGAACGGCAAGGGCAACGGCAAGGGTGGCCAGCAGAATGGTCGTCATGGTCAGAACGACAAGAACCGTCGCAACAACAACGGTAAGGATCGCGACCAGCAGAAGGAACAACAGCAGGAAGCCGTACGTCAGAACGTTTCTCGCGTGATGGCTGACCTTTCCAAGAAGCCTGTGAAGAAGGTTTACCGTAAGGAAAAGTCCGAAGGCGAAACTGGTGACGAAAAGAAGATCCTGAAGACTTCTGACTTCATTACCGTCGGCGAACTTGCCGGCCTGATGGAACAGATGCCTGCTCGCGTTATTGCAAAGTGCATGGAAATGGGCATGATGGTGACCATCAATGCTCGCCTTGACTTTGAAACCATCCAGCTCCTGGCCGACGAATTCGGTTTCGAAGCCCAGCTGATGGAAGAATATGAAGAAGAAGCACTGGGTGTTGAAGAGGAACAGGAAGAAAACCTGCAGCCCCGTCATCCGGTGGTTACCGTTATGGGGCACGTTGACCACGGTAAGACTTCTCTGCTTGACTGGATTCGTAAGACTCACGTTGTGGCTGGCGAATCTGGCGGCATTACTCAGCATATTGGTGCATACGAAGTTACCACCAGCCAGGGTAAGGTTACCTTCCTGGATACCCCGGGCCATGAAGCATTCTCCGCAATGCGTGCTCGCGGTTCTCAGGTGACCGACGTTATCGTGCTGGTTGTGGCTGCTGACTCCATGGTCATGCCCCAGACTGTTGAATCCATCGAACTAGCCAAGCGCGAAAAGGTTCCGATGGTGGTTGCAATTACCAAGATTGACCTTCCCACTGCAAATCCGGACAAGATTCGTGCCCAGCTGGCCGAACGCGGCGTTGAAGTGGAACAGTGGGGTGGTAACACCAGCTGTATCGAAGTTTCTGCCCGTACCGGTCAGGGTATGGAAGAACTCCTGGAAACTCTGGCTCTCGAAGCCGAAGTTCTGGAACTGAAGGCTAATCCGGATGCTCACGCTCGTGGCGCCGTCGTTGAATCCAAGCTTGACGTGGGTAAGGGTTCCATGGCTACGATCCTCGTGCAGAACGGTACTCTCCATGTGGGTGACCCGTTCGTCTGCGGTATCTACGCAGGTCGTGTCCGTGCAATGTTTAATGAACGTGGCGAACAGCTTAAGGAAGTCCCGCCTTCCGCACCTTGCCAGGTCCTCGGTTTCGATGGTACCCCCCAGGCTGGTGACGATCTTATCGTGGTGGACGACGAAAAGGCTGCTCGTGAAATTGCTTCCAAGCGCCGTATGGCTGCTCGTGAACGCGATCTCCGCGCTCGTAAGACTGTCTCCCTTGAAAACACCTTCAATGAAAAGAAGGATGGTAAGCTCTCTGAACTCAACCTCATCGTCAAGGCTGACGTGGGTGGTTCTGCCGAAGCTCTTGCAGCTTCTCTGGAAAAGCTCACCAACAAGGAAGTTCGTGTGAACATCATCCGTAAGGGTGTGGGCACCATTACTGAATCTGATATCTTGCTGGCTACTACCGCTCAGGCTATCATCGTTTCCTTCCACTTGATGCCGTCTCTCGCAGTTCGTGAAATGGCCCAGAAGGAAGGCATCGAAATCCGCAACTACCGCGTGATTTATGACTGTATCGAAGATATCACCAACGCTGTGGAAGGCCTCCTGAAGCCTACTCTCCGCGAAGAACTCTGCGGCGAAGCAGAAATTCGTCAGGTGTTCAAGGTTCCCAAGGTTGGTCTCATCGCCGGCTGTATGGTTACCGACGGTACTGTGGACCGCGAAAGCCACGTCCGCGTATACCGCAATGGCGTAGAACTGGGTACCACCGTTGTTCAGTCCCTGAAGCGCGTGAAGGACGACGTGAAGTCCGTTGCTCGCGGCTTTGAATGCGGTATCGGCCTTAAGGGTTACGACGATATTAGGGAAGGCGATAGCTTGATCTTCTTCAAGGAAGTTTCTGTCGCACGTACCTTGAAGGACGTTGCCCGCGAAGAAGCCGAAGAAAAGGCAAAGAAGCAGTCCGAAGAATCTGCTTCCTAGGAATAAATAACCGCGCCGTGAACTTCTTTCGGGAGGTCTCCGGCGCATATCGCGCCCTTCTCTGAAAGGGCGCTTTTATAAGGAAAGTAAATGAGTCGTAGAACCGACAGACTGGATGAACAGTTCCGCGAGGAAATCTCCAAGCTCCTGCAGAAGGGCCTGAAGGATCCCCGTGTAAGTTCTCTTACCAGCATTACCCGCGTGGAAATCACCGATGACCTGAGCTATGCGAAGATCATGGTTTCCGTCATGGGTTCCGACAAGGAAAAGCGCGACACTCTCATTGGCCTTAAGAACTCCGCTGGCTTTATCCGCACCGTTCTTGGCAAGGCCCTGAAGATCCGCAAGATTCCTGAAATGAACTTCGTGCTGGACGAAAACTTGGAACATGCCATGCATATCGAAAGCATTCTTGCTGATCTCAAGC
The DNA here is from genome assembly GCF_900142535.1 of Fibrobacter sp. UWEL. Lineage (NCBI taxonomy): Bacteria > Pseudomonadati > Fibrobacterota > Fibrobacteria > Fibrobacterales > Fibrobacteraceae > Fibrobacter > Fibrobacter sp. UWEL. The sequence continues at coordinate 12,179 of NZ_FRBE01000016.1, read as the reverse complement.
AGAAAGGGGAACTTTAATTGTCCAATTCTGGCTTCGTCTTATTAGACAAGATTGCTGGTGAAACTTCTTTTAAGGCCCTTTTCCCTCTGAAAAGGGTCTTTTCTACGAAGCGTGTGGGGCATGCCGGTACGTTGGACTTGCGCGCATCCGGCTTGATCATTGCCGCTACCGGGCGATGCACCCGCCTGTTGCCCTTTGTGGAAGCGAAGGACAAGTGCTACAGCTTTAGACTTCATCTGGGCTACCAGACCGATACCCTGGAATGGGACGGGGAAGTGGTGGAACAGGATAGCCGCGCTGTTGGAACTGCTGGCTCCGTCGCGACGATTGACCGTGTCGCCCTGGAAGCTGTGCTGCCTCAGTTCACTGGCGACATTGATCAGATTCCGCCTAAGTATTGTGCTGTAAAGATTAACGGTGTTCGCGCCAGTGATTTGATGGAACGTGGTCGCGACATCGAACTGAAACCTCGCAAGATTCATATTGCGTCCCTGAAGGTGACCGATGTGGTTTCTAATGAGGCTACAGAAGGCTGCTCTGGAAAATCCATTGCGACTTTCGACTTGATTTGTGAATGTTCCAAGGGGACTTATATCCGCGCATTGGGCCGTGATATCGCCCGCGCTCTTGGAACTTGTGGTTGCGTTTCCGGAATTCGTCGCCACCGTATTGGGGAAGTGACCCTGGACAAGGCTGTCCGTGGGGATGACCTGACCCGTGAACATTTGCTGCCTGTAGACAAGGTCCTGGATTTTCCCGTAGTTCGCCTGGATGATTCCCAGGTGGCCGTGATCCGTCAGGGAAATTATCTTCCCTGGAAAACTCCCATTGAAGGTGTGGACGCGGAAGGAAATGTCTTCGTGGCAAACCTGCAAGGTGAGGTTTTGAGTTTCTGCCATTATGAACCGGGCAGAATCAGACCTAAGATATACCTGGCTGAGGATGAATAGAGAATGAGTGTAAAACGTGCTGTAACCATGGGCAATTTCGATGGCTGTCATTTAGGTCATCAGGCCTTGTTCCGTTCCTTGAAAGCGGTGGCGGAAGTCAACGGTCTTTGTCCCACGGTCATCAGCTTTGAACCTCATTCCAACTACGTCCTTCGCGGTCCGGGGAATCCCTTGCTCTTGACCACCACGGAAGAAAAAAGGGATTTCATCACCAGCTTGGGTTTGGACTTTGTGGTCCTTCCCTTTACCCAGGAAATGATGCACCAGCCTTTCGATGAATTCATCCGCACGGAGCTGATCGAAAAGTTGGATGTGTGCTCCATGTTTTTTGGACACGATCATTGCTTTGGTGCCGGCGGTAAAGGCAATTACGAAACCATTACTGCCGCCTTCCCGGAACTGTCCACCCAGATGCTTTCCATTGTGTTGCATAAGGGTGAACGAGTGAGCTCTTCTGCGGTACGTACTGCCCTTGAAAATGGGGACGTGGAACGTGCGCAGACTTATCTGGGCCGCCCTTACCGCTTGACGGGAACGGTGGTGGAAGGCAAGCGCCTGGGAAGAACCTTAGGCTTTCCTACGGCAAACCTCCAGGTGGAACAGTACAAGTTCCTGCCCAAGGGAGGCGTGTACGTGGCCAACGCCCGACTGGCAGATGGTCGCATTTTCCGTTGCGTCTTGAATATTGGTATCCAGCCTTCTACGCCGGGTACACACCATATGGCCATCGAAGCTTACTTGCTGGACTTTAGCGAAGATATTTACGGCCAGCACCTGGTGCTTGACCTGATGGGCTATTTACGTCCTGAGCAGAAATTCGGAAGCCTGGATGATCTGGTTCGCCAGATTGGCATGGATGCCAATACTGCCCGAAATTATAACGGAAATCATTGGGCGGAATAAAGGCTAGTATTCCCGTTAAAGCATTTTGTTGTCCAGAGAGAAGACCTCTGTCAACTGCTTGTCATCCATATCCGTAAGCCAGGTTTCGCCGGCGCTGACGGTCATATTTGCAATTGCCTTCTTGGATTCCAGGAGGGCATTGATTTTTTCCTCGAAGGTACCCTTGGTTATAAAGCGATGGACCTGGACGTTCTTGGTCTGGCCAATACGGAAGGCGCGGTCGGTAGCCTGGGCTTCAATGGCGGGATTCCACCACAAGTCATAATGAATGACCTGGGAAGCTGCGGTCAGATTTAAGCCTGTACCACCAGCCTTCAGGGACAGAATCAGCACCTTGCAATCCGGATTCTGCTGGAAGTCCTCGATCATGGTGGAGCGCTGTGTCTGGGTGCAGCCACCGTGATAGAAATGGCAACGGAGATTCAGCTTTTCCTGGATGGAAGTTTCCAGCAGGTGACCCATTTCGGCGAACTGGGTAAAGATCAAAGTTTTCTCGCCGGTTTCCTGGATGGATTCCAGCAGGTCTATGAGCATTTCCATCTTGCCGGATTCCGCAGTGTTCTTTGCTGCAGAATTTTCTGCATCATCTGTAGGCAGCCCCTTCAGGAAGGTAGCGGGATGGTTACAGATTTGCTTGAGGGCTAGAATCATCTGGAGGATAATTCCCTTGCGCTTGAACAGTGCCTTGGAATCCTTGGCGATTTCACTGAGCATTTGTTCTTCTTCCAGCTGTTCCATAAACTTCTGGAGGGTCTTCTGGTACAGAGCCGCCTGGGAGCGGGTCAGTTCGGCGTACTCGTCCTGAATGATCTTGTCGGGCAAATCGCTAATGACGTTCTTGTCCGTCTTGAGGCGGCGCAGCATGAAGGGGGCGGTAATGGTCTTGAAAACTTCCGCCTGGTGGATGTCGTTGTTCTTCTGGATAGGAATTTCGAATCTGTTTCTGAATTCCGCTGCGCTGGGGAATAGCCCGCGGTTGGCGAAGTCCATGATGGTCCAGAATTCCATGAGGCGGTTTTCCACCGGAGTACCGCTCATGGCGATCTTGATGGGTGCTTCCATGGAACGCAACAGCTTGCTTTGATCGCTATCGGCGTTCTTGATGTTCTGGGCTTCGTCAATGACAATGGCCTGCCACTTCAGATCTTTCAGCTTCTTGTAGTCCTTACGGAAGGTGGCGTAAGTGGTCAGCAGCAAATCTGCGTCAAACTTTTCCAGCTTGCGGGAGCCGCCGTGATAGGCGAAGAAATCCAGCTGGGGAGCGAATTTCTTGATTTCCACCTGCCAGTTACACAGCAAGCCTGCGGGCATGACCACCAGACCCTTGCTGGTTTCAAACTTTCCTTCCTGCTTCATCTTTAAAAGGAAGGTAATGACCTGCAATGTCTTGCCCATGCCCATATCGTCGGCAAGGATACATCCAAAGCCCATCTGCAGGTTCTTATACATCCAGGAGTAGCCGCGATGCTGATAGGGACGGAGGGTGGCGTTCAATTCCTGGGGCAGCTCCACTTCCGATTCGCTACGCCAGTTTTCCACCTGCTTTCGCACGTCGTCATTCAGCTCCACGGGAATATTGTCGCACTGTCCCGTGAGGCAAGCCTGGATGAGCTTTGCCTGCTGAACCATGGCCTCGCGGGATACCTGCTGCTTGGCGATGCTAGGATCCACTTCCTCCGCAGATTCACCTTCGGAACCATCCGGATTTTCTGCATTGCCTTCGCCTGCGGTTTCGGGCTTCTCGTTGAATAACTGGAGGTCTTCATCCTGCAGATTCTTATTCTCCAGTTTTTTCTTCAGGTCCTCAATCACATCGGGACCGACCTGGACAAAGGTGTCCTTGTACTTCAAGAGGCCGTCGGCCTGTTCCGCCAATTCCAGGAATTCTTCCGCAGAAATCTTGTCGTCGCCTAGAGCCACTTCCCAGTCAAAGTCCAGCAGGTCTTCCGCATTGAAGGCGCCGAAACTGATGGAACCCTGCAGGCGCATCAAGGCCTTGGGTTTTTCAATATGCAGCAGGGACTGGGGCAGTTCCGTCTTGATGCCGAAGATTTCCAACTTCTTCAGGCTGTCCTGCAAAAAGTCCAGCAGGTCGCTTCCGTGCATCAGAATGGGACGTTCCGCCTTGGCCTCGATATAGGCGCTCATGGGCTTAAGCGTCTCGCCGATTCCGTTCAGTATGCTAATGACGGAAAGGAGACGGGCGTCATTTTCCTGGAAAAGCTTGGACAGGGGAGTCCGTCCATTGTTTTCCAGAACAAAAATTTCCAGGGCAATTTCGTCACCGGAGTCGGAGCAGGAGAACAGCAGGGGTGTCTTGAAATCCAAGGTGCTGTAGACGGAAAACCATTGCTGGATCTTGCTAGGAATGGTCCGTGCATTGTTGGCCAAACGTCCGGATTTGCAGTCAAAGAAGAAGGCCAGCAAGTTCTCGTGGGGAGAACGCTTTGTGGCGGGATGATACTTACGGAAGAAGTTCAACAGCTGGCCGATAAAGAGGGACAGAATGTGTTCTGCCGGATTCAGCACTTCCAGGAATTCTTCTTCACGAGCGGACTGCACAATATTCTTGGGAGCCTGCTTTTCCAAGTCAGAAACGATGGCCAGAACATCCGGCAGCATCTCCGCCGGGAGCCAGCGCATTTGTGCAGTTTCCTGCCCAAGCCAGAACACCTGGGGATATACGGCTCCGGTGCGGATCATGTAGAAGGCCGCCATCATGAGGCGCTGCAGGTAGCGGACGTTCTGATGGTGCCAGGAGAAGTTCCCCGCACTTAAGGTACAGAGGGCGCCCATGGCACTGCGGATGGGCAGCTCGCTTTGTGGATTGCCGTTCTTATCGCCTTGAACGATGGTCCAGTTCCAGTTGCGCTTATGGACGGCCCACAGGATATCTCCTTCCACTAGGAAGGTATTGGCATTATAGACCTTGAAGTTGTCGGAGAATTCGTCAAAGTCCTTGAATTCCAGATAGAACTGACGGCAGCGTTCCAGTTCGTCGGCAAAACTCTTGCGGAAGTTTCCCGTGGGGCAAAACTTAGGGAAGTTCTGCAACATGGCGGGTAAAATTCTGGAATAATCGTTCCAGTGTTCGAAATCAAGCTCCGGTGTCCGCTGGGGAACATTCAGGTTGCTGTTCACCACGGGCGTCTTGCACCTTACCAAGGCGCTTTCCTTGGGAACTTCAATCTCGATCTGTTCCGGCTTATAGTCCTTCAGGTACTCGATGTCCAGACCGTGAATCTTAAAAATCTGGAACGGATTCTCGTCAATCTTTTCTGAAAGCTTCAGCAGGGTGGTAACGACGTACTTGCAGGGGAGGGGATCCTTACAGTCGCAATTCTGGTTGACGCTTTCGATGCCATGGAACAGGCTCAGGCCACTCTTGTCCAGCAGGAGTTCGATGGACGGGTTCATGGCTCCATTGGAAAGGGCCAGCAGGTCAGAGGGCTGCTGCTTCAGGAGGCTTACGAAAAGGTCGGATTTTTCGCTTTCAAACTTGGGGAAAACCAGGTAGTTGGAGTGGGTTCCGCCGGCAGGTCCCAACACTTCGGACATGATCTTGTTGTCCATGACGTCGAGCTTGGTCAGTTGACCTTTCTGGGCGTAACGCAGGGCGGTGGATATGACCTTGGGGTCCACTGCAGACAGCAGACTTTCCAGCCATTTTTTCCCCCACCAGGTAGTACCGTAGTTTCCAAAATTCATCGGGCGCAAATATAGTAATGTTTTGCTCAAATGTGCATGAGCTACAAGTTAGTCCATATTGTTATCGTAATTTATCGCAAAAATGTCAAATTTTTAATTATTTTGTGGGGCATGAAGAGTGTATGGAATGCTCTGTTTCTTTGCATGGCCTTTTGCCTATGTGCCTGTGTTGACGAAGACGTCAGCAGAGGTAATGTGGCATTGCGCATCGGGGATTACGATCGAGCTATTTCCAACTACTCCAAGGCTTTAGACCAGGATCCTGGCCATAGGGATGCTCGCTACGGACTTGCTCTTGCCTATTATGCGGTGGCGGAAAATCATGAAAAGTTAAAAAGCCCCACTTTGGAATTCTGGGAACGTGCCGTTCAGGAATTTGAAATTCTCGCCCGAGTGGACGAAAGCGGTTCCTTTAATGGCAACTATTCCAACAGCTTGTTTTATTTAGCCCGCGCCACCCTGTCAAAGAATGGTCGCACCGATGTCGTCCCCTTGTTGGATCGTTCTATCCAGCTGGATAGCCTGAATTTCTTTAGCATGAACTTGAAAGCCCTTCTGCTGGACCATCGCGGACAGACGGAAGATGCTCGGAAAATCTTTGTCTATATCCTGGCCAAGGAACCGAAATTCTCCTCGGCATACGTGAACCTGGGAAACACCTATTGGAACGAAGGGGATGTGGAATCCGCTTGGGACATTTGGTCCATGGGCCACGAAGCCTTGCCCGAAGATCGGGTTCTTGCTCACTGGACCCAGGTGGCAGAAGATTCTCTGAAAGTCTTGGTCCAGTCGGGTAAGCTATGAGTTCTCCCGAAAGAGCCTCGCTGTTAAGTTCTGCCAGGAACTGTATTCGCCTGCATCAGGGAGGCGAAGCCGACGTATACCTACTTTGCCTGGACAACGGTGAACGACTTATCTTGAAGTGGTATCACCAGGCTTTCAATACAGAACTGGTAGAGAACGTCCTGAGAATCAAGGACGATGGAATCTGCAGGATCCGAGAAGTCGGTATTTATGAAAACACTCCATACCAGCTGTATGATTTCGTGGAAGGAGTGTCTTCCGATTGCTTAACGGACATGCCGGTAACTGTCGCTCTGTACGCCTTGCGTCAGGTAGTTTCCTCCTTGCAGAAGGCGAGCAAGGCGGGCGTATCTCACGGGGATTTAAATCCCGCCAACGTGATTTTTACAGCCAACCAGAAGGACGGTTCCCAGTTTCAGACGGTTTTGATCGACTGGGGGATTGCAGGCCCAGGCGCTCTAGCTTACGCCGCCCCCGAAAGATTCCAGGGTAAGGCTCCCGACGAAAAGAGCGACCTCTTCAGTTTGGGAATGCTGTTGTTCCGCTGGATCACCGGCGAAAACCTGGTGGAAGCCTCCAGCTTCGATGGATTCGCCGCGGACAACTCCACGCTGGATCCCGCAAAGATTTCCGAAAAACTATTCCTATCGGGAAAAGTCTCCCCGGAAGTCATTTCCGCGTTGGATCCCATCTGGACTGCTACCCTCCAGAATTCTCCCGAGGATCGGGCCTACGATTTTGACGAACTGGATGAAATTCTGGAAATCGCCCTTGATGAAATTGGCGGGGGAGAGGTTGCTCTCTCCGGCGGTATTAACAAATACCTGGGTATTCTCGTCCCGATGATTGGAAAAGTGGGGCAAAATGTCTCAAAGGACCTGGAAAGTGTCTCGGAACCTCAGTTCCCCTTCAAAAAAATATCTCAAAAAAAGAGCCGAAATCCCTTAAAAATTGCAATTTTATGTGTTGTAGGGATTTTGGTTTTGGTAATCGCGCTTGTCTTTGCTGCTGGAACGGAAACTCCCGATGTAGACGAAACTGGCAATATGATTCTGAAAAATTCCAGAAGTCTGGATATGGACTACGAGGAAACGGTTCCTGCGAATGTAGGCCATCAGGATAGTGCCCCAGTTCACGATCTGCTTAATGATTTGCCAACACCGTCAAAGGAGTGATTATGAAATCGGAATCCATGCTCGCCACAGAAAAAATGTTGGACGTGGTCAAGATCCTTCTGGATGAAGACCAGCCGGAATCCCTTTTCACGAAAATCCTGGAAGTGGCCAAGGATGTTCTTCATGCGGATGCTGCCGTCCTGGATATTGGCGGCGATTCTCCCATGCATTTTAGCCAGCCCGAAAACGTTTCTATCTCCATCTCTGCAGTTCGTATGGCAAAGTCCGAAAAGCGCGCTGTGGTGTGGAATCAGCTGGATGATGATTCTGCCGACTTGTCCAAGTCTATCGTTCAAAATCAGCTGACCAGCATTATGGTTTCCCCCTTCCGTACGAAGGAATCCGAAGAGGGCTATCTCTACCTTCAGCGTGCCGCTCGAGTGGAACCCTTTACGGAAGAAGACAGCAGTCTGTTCGATAACTTTGTCGCTGTTTGCGAAAAGGTGGCTTTTGCCGTATTCGATCGCTTGAGCGACAAGGAATCTCTGGATGTGCTGAAAAATGTTGTTCGTAAGGACAATATCGTTTATTCCAGCAAGGTCATGGCGGACTTGACCGCCCTGGCTGACAAGCTTGCCCCTCTGCCTCTTCCCGTGATTATCCGCGGCGAGACGGGATCCGGCAAGGAAGTGGTGGCAAAGTATATTCATAAGAATAGCCCCCGCGCCGATAAACCCTTTGTGGCGGTGAACTGCGGTGCCATTCCCGAACACCTGATGGAGTCCCTGCTGTTTGGTCATGCCAAGGGTTCTTTTACAGGCGCTATTGAAAACCGCAAGGGCTTCTTCGAGGAAGCCGATGGCGGAACCATATTCCTGGACGAAATTGGTGAACTTCCCATGAACATGCAGGTGAAGCTCCTTCGTGTCCTTCAGGAAAAGCATATTACCCGCGTAGGTGACAACCGCGAGATTCCCGTGAATGTTCGCGTCATTAGTGCAACCCATGTAAATCTGGAAGACGCGGTCAAGGAAAAGAAGTTCCGTGAGGACTTGTACTTTAGAATTCAGGTCATGCCTCTGTACATGCCCCCTCTCCGTGAACGCGGTCAGGACGTGGTGCTCCTGGCAGAAGAATTCATCAAGCGTTATGGTGCAGAGTATGGACGTGGCAAGTATCGCATGAGCCGCAATGCGGAAAAGGCCCTGTTGGGCTATTACTGGCCGGGCAACGTCCGCGAGCTGGAAAACAAGATCCAGAAGGCTCTGGTCCAGGCGGTGCATGGCGTGATTCAGCCCAAGGACTTGGGACTGGACGACATGCAGACTCAGGCCAAGGAATCTCCACGCACCTTGAAGGAAGCTCGTGAGGCGGTGGATCGTGATGTGATTTCCAGAGCCATGAGGGACAGTAACGCCAACATGACGCTAGCTTCCTCTATTTTGGGAATCGACCGTAAGGTCCTCCGCGAAATTATGGAACGTCTGGGAATGAAGAAGGAAGATTTTAAGAGTTAGTGAAATTTCGGGATTTTTCCCTCAAGTGGGAGATATCTTCCCGATTTTTTACAAGGGAAAAGGCCGGCTTTTAGTTATATTTATGAGGTAATCGCCTAATTTAGACGATAAACGGCCTAAAAGGATAGTTTGGCACGGATATTGCAAAAGATTTAGCACATGGTGTTAATTAGGTTTTGTATGAAGAAGAGTATTTTCACATTGGTGATGCTGGTAGCTGCAATGGCTTTTGCAGACCAGTCTTCTTTGCGTCCGGAGTCCTCTGTCCCGACCCCTGCTGAAAAGTCCGAAGTTTCCAGGGAAACTCCGAACTTGAGTGCAAAGGATAGCGAAGAATGGCAGAAAATGCGTGCTGAACGTCGTGAAGCTCGTCGCCAGATCCTTTCCGATCTGCGCAACAGTTCCGCTGCGGAAAAGCAGTCCATTCGCCAGAACGTTGCGGAAACTCGTAACGAAAAGGCTCGCGTCCAAGGGGAATTCTCTGAAAAAATGCAGCCTCGCGATCGTGAAACTACCGTTAATGAATGGCAGGATCCTCACGGACAGTTTGGTCCCCCTCCTCCCCATCAGTGGAATCCGGGACCTGTACCTAATCCGGGCTGGGGCGATCACTATCATTAATGCGTCGGATTGCGATAGTTCTTCTATTGCTTTCCGCGACTCTCTTTGCTGAGACTCAGGAAGCCGCATATTTCCGTGCTATGCAGGCGGAAGAGGCCGGAGATATACCTTCGGCCATCAAGGCGTTTGAAGATGCCCTGTCCATTAGTGGTGAATACACCGACGAAATCAGGGAAATTCTAAACGACTATTATGACGCCCTGGGAATCCCTGCAAGTAAGCGCCATAAACTTCTCCGAAAAAAAGTCCTGGGTGATCCCGAAGAAGAACGTTCCCTGTCCTATCGTTTTCTGGTGGACTTGAGTGCGGTGGGACTTTACTACTCTGCGTCCGGTGAAGACGTTGATTACGGCTCCTCCCTACAGGGGGGCGTTTCTGCGTTTCTGGACTACTCCTCCGGAGACTTGATTCACTCCTTCGGCTTGAATCTTCTGGGTGATTTCAACTTCTATAACGAAGACATGCCCGCCCTGGATACCAATGACTGGAAAGGCGTTGTAGGGCTGGAATATACCTTGGTAACGGGATCGTTGCTCTTGGATGTTGGGGTGGACCTGAATATTTATCAGCAGGAAAGTGTGTCGCCCTCCTTTTATGCATGGATGGAATTCGACTTCCCGAAAATGGGGAAACATCAGTTCGGTGCAGCCCTTTGGGCCTACGATGATTTAATGGGGCCGATGTCTCTAGCGCTCTATGGTATTTGGCGCCGGAGCAATACCTATGGCTTCAGCTATTCCATCATGGCTGGCCCTAGGCTGGAAGTGGATTCCACTTTCGATTACATTAGCTATAAGGAACGTTTCGATGCCGCCTTGGATCAGGTGGAAGCAGAAATGAACAATTACAGTAGCGAGGGAAATCCTTTCGAACAATGTCTAGCAACTTATGGTGAGGAATGTTTCCAGTGGGAAATCGCTACCATGGACTCTCTTAACTGGGTCGCCCAATATGAAAAGCTCCTGTCCGAAATAAACGTAAAGCCCACCCGTTATTGGACAAAGTGGCTTGGTCCTTCTATCAGGGCAAGAGCCCAGTACAAGTTTAAGAATGGAATTTCCCTAGAGACCAAGCTGAACCTGTTCTACAGTTTTGTGCTGGACGGTGCGGATGCTCAATATGAAAAGATCTCCAAGTTTACCAGCGTGTGGAATGGAACGTTCCTCTGGAATCTGGGATGTACTGAACTTTACCTTGGGCTGGAAGACGTCTTTAGATTCTATAGTCTTCCTGAAATTTATGAGAAGGTTTATTCTCGGTATAACACCACGGCGAAAATGAAAATAGGTGCAAAGTGGGAATTTTAACGAATATGAAGGACGTTCGAAAGAGCGTGCTTTCATAATTGTTAGAATTTTATTACTTTAGGGCGTATGCCGAAAAATGAATCCACAAATCAGCAGAGCAAGTATCTGTGGCAGTATATCCTGACCCTGCTACTGACATTGACTGCTCTCATAGTGATTGTTTATCTTACCTTCAACTCCTTCTTCAAGGTGACCAAGGAAAATGTGGTTACCATTGGCGAAAACTCCGTATCCGAGAGTGCTGCCAACTTGAATAACTTCCTGTTGAAGAGTATGGATGTTCTCATCGTTACGTCCCAGATTGTGGACTACATGATGGAAAACGGAACCTCTTCCCAGGAACTAGAACGCCTGCTGGTTGATGAAAACCGCCGTTACATCCAATTCCTGGACAGTAGCTTTACGGGCGTCTATGGCTTGTTCAACGGGGTCTACCTGGATGGCTCCGGCTGGGTTCCGGACTCGGACTATGTTCCCGAAAGTCGACCCTGGTATAAGGACGCCATTGCAGCCAACGGTAACGTGGCCCTGGTTCCTCCATACTTTGATGCCAAGGAACGCAAGATTATTATTTCCGTAAGTCAGATGCTTTCTGATAAGAAGAGCGTGGTGTCCTTTGATATCATGCTGGATATCGCCCAGAAGATGGTGAACGATGTCAATGTGGATGGCAATATTGGTTCCATGATGGTGTTTAACCATTCCGGCCTTGTGGTGGCCCACCCCGATACCTCAGAGAAGGGTAAGAACTACCTGGACGAAGAATTCAGCGGGTCCGAAAAGCAAGAGTTGTTGAAAAAACTCTATGATTCCAAGTCCAAGTCTTTTGAGATGAACATCGGCGGTCAGGTCTGCATGGGAAGATGTAATTTTCTTTCTGTAAAATCAATAATTCATGAAAAAAGGCCCGTTTAGGGCCCTATAAACAAAAAGTGGAGTTTCCACATCCTATTTTTGGTTTTGCGACAAATCAAAAAGGAATCAATTATGGAAAACTCCGAAAACAAATATAGTTTCGACCCGACAATTTTGAAAGCCCTAATCGAGCAGGGACCCGACTTTCTGATGGATCTTTTCAGACTCGCCATGAACGAGGCCATGAAATTGGAACGGGAGAACTTCCTAAATGCAGGGGCTTACGAACGCTCCAAAAATCGTTTGGATTACGCGAACGGTTTCAAACCCAAGACTCTTAATATGCGGTCCGGGCAGGTCACATTTGCCATCCCGCAGACTCGGAACAGCGGCTTCTAC
>NZ_FRBE01000015.1 GCF_900142535.1 Fibrobacter sp. UWEL | reverse complement strand
GGCTTTTCGGTTTCACGGGCAGGCAGCGGAATGTAGGTATCGCATGCTTCCATGAGTTCCATGATCTTGTCCTGGTATTCTGCGTCGCCTTCGAGGGCCTTGAGTGCAGAACCGCGGATGATCGGGGTGTTGTCGCCGTCAAATTCGTACTTGGAGAGCAGATCACGAACTTCCATTTCGACGAGGTCGAGGAGTTCGACGTCATCAACCATGTCAACCTTGTTCATGAAAACAACGATCTTGGGCACGCCAACCTGGTGTGCGAGCAGGATGTGTTCGCGAGTCTGCGGCATGGGACCGTCAGTAGCAGCAACAACGAGAATTGCGCCGTCCATCTGAGCAGCACCAGTAACCATGTTCTTAACATAGTCAGCATGGCCCGGGCAGTCAACGTGAGCGTAGTGACGTGCAGCGGAGGTATATTCGACGTGAGAAGTATTAATCGTGATACCACGAGCCTTTTCTTCGGGAGCGTTATCGATTTCATCGAAACGCTTTGCAGCAGCCAGGCCCTTAGCGGCGAGGGTGGTGCAGATTGCAGCGGTCAGAGTGGTCTTACCGTGGTCAACGTGGCCGATGGTGCCAATGTTGCAGTGCGGCTTACTTCTGTCAAAATGTTCTTTTGCCATTTTATTCCTCTTCTTCAGCAGAAGGTTTATCGCTTCGAAACCTAGGAACTACGCGGGTTTGCGTGAGTTTCCCGTTATTCCGCAGAGCATAGGAAGCGGTACTCTACGAATTTTGCTGCACAAATTTAGCAAATTCAAGGAATATTTCAAGGATTTTTCTTTGATTTTTTACGAAAAACGGGAATTTCGGAAAAAACCAGGGTCCTGGGAAAGGGTATTTCGACCCCGCGGATTGTCCTGTTCAGGATTTTTACAAAACCGCGTTTTTATGAAAATTTCAAAGGTTCAACATTCCTATGTTCACAGACTTTCCAACTTATCAACAGTTAACGCACATCTTGTGAATTCTTTTTCTCACTGGCGGATCGTCCCTGCGGAATTATTGTAAAAAGAATTTTACATCACCAAATTTTACATAAGTTTACAAATAGGCCTATCCCCCACTCGCTCTTAGACTTAGGTGCATTTCATGTTTTGGAACGATTGTTCTCGCCAGCCGGTTTTTCGGGAACACATACGGAACGTATTTTATCAACATACACATCTTTTTACTTTGAAAATCGGACACATTATTTATCTTTAGGCTGGTTGTGTTATGGGTCAATGAAGGGTATATTATGAAGATTCCGTTTTTTAAGACTATTCTTGCCGCAAGTGCGCTGCTCATGGTTTGCAGCTGTGGCGACGATTCTCCCAGTAAGAGCGACGATTCACAGAATCAGGCAATCGTAGTAGACCAGGCTTCTTGGCTTGTCACCATCGATAAGAAGCAGTACACCATCGGCGTAGATGGCAAGGTCAAGGATTTGGACGGCACGCTGGTGGGTCTCGCAGATCTTACCGACTTGACCAACGTGACGGTTTACGCCATGGCTGACCAAAGCAAGATGGCAACCGGCATCAACACCTCCGAACTTGAGATTATTACCGCCACCAAGATTACCTCTACTGCCTGGGTTCTTTCTGCAGACCAGACTTACGTGATCTACCCCGCAACCGACGACGCCATCGACCCTGCAACAGGCACCGGTATCGGCATCGTCACGGACGCTAGCGGCGAGAAGATTGGCTATTTCGTCTATGACGCTTCCCAGGTGGGCAAGATCGTGGACCTGAACAATGTTCCCCTCGTCGAAAACGTGGACATGACCACCCTGAAGGCATACGCAGCCAACACGATCATCCCGTCTTCCAGCTCTGCAGCTCCCATTCAGGAAAAGTCCTCCAGTTCTGCAGCTCAGCAGCAGGCCAAGAGTTCCAGCGCAACTGCGAAGTCTTCCAGCAGCCAGCAGCAGCAACAGCAGCAGGCTTCCAGCTCTTCCGCAGCACAGCAGAGCGGCGGCAACACTGCAGCATTCACTATTAAATATGTGAACGGCGGTAAGTCCGGTTCCGGCTGGGCAACCCGTTATTGGGACTGCTGTAAGCCCCACTGTGCATGGTCCGGCAAGGGCGGCAAGATGACCAAGGGCTGCGACGCCAGCGGTAACAAGATTAACGATTCCGAAGCAACCAGTATGTGTAACGGCGGTAACTCCGGTACCTGCCTGAGCCAGATTCCCCAGGTTTACAACGACACCTTGGCATTCGCCTTCGCTGCAGTGCCGGGTAGTGCTGGCGGCGAATGCGGTAAGTGCTTCGACCTGGTATTCGACGGAAAGGGCAAGTACGAAAGCAAGAACCCCCAGAAGTCCCTCAAGGGCAAGCACTTGATCGTGATCGCAAGTAACATCGGTTACGACGTGGAAGCAGGTCAGTTTGACATCATGATTCCTGGCGGTGGCGTGGGTATCTATAACGGCTGCTCTCGTTTCAACTGGGGCGCCCAGGGTAAGCAGTACGGCGGCCTTCTTTCTGAATGTGAAGAAGAAAAGAACTACAACGCCTCCGCTTACAAGAGCTGTCTGACCAGCAAGTGCAACTCCGTCTTTGCCAACGACGCTAAGGCTAAGGAAGGCTGCCTGTTCCTGGCTAACTGGATGAACGCTGCGGGCAACCCGACCCACAACTATAAGGAAGTGGAATGTCCCCAGCAGCTTCTCGATAAATATTAATCGGGACACATAACCTTTATTAAGCTCTCGGCCATGGCCGAGGGCTTTTTTGATGCAGGGGCTCGGCGATTTATGATGCAAGGGGCTTTATTGTGAGGTGTGACGGGAATCTCGTAACTTGTTATGAAACAAAAGTTTACATGCGTTTTCGGGGGTAAAAAGCTATTTTTGGGTCGGATGGAATTGGAAGGACTTTCGACAGAGAGTCTTGTCAAGTTTTTATTGAGGTTATTATGAAGCACCCCTTTACTAAGTCCGTCCTGGTTCTGAGTGCAGCACTTGCACTGGTGAACTGTAGTTCCGAAGAAGCTACCAGTACCATTCCCACACCGGGCGAACAGGCCGTCACCCCCACCACCAGCAAGAGCCCCATCGTTTCTGGCACTACTGCCGCAGACGTTATCGTAAGCGAACCCTGCTGGATCCTTACCGCAGACCAGCTCTACGTCATCAATACCAAGTTTGAAGTATTCGACGCAACAGGCGCCAAGGTCGGTACTTACGACCCGACCACGTTCACCATCAGCGACAATAACGGCACTCCCGCTATGTCTGGCGTGAACTATCTGGAACTGACCATCATTGACCCTGCTAGCTACAATAACCCGAATACCAATACGGGCACTACTCCCGTGGCAAGTTCCGCTAGCAACAGCGGTACCCAGACTCAGCCCGCAAGCTCCGCAAGCAATAGCAACAACCAGCAGGCAACAAGCTCCGCTAGCAACAGTGGCACCCAGACTCAGCCCAAGAGTTCTGCAAGCAACAACAATCAGCCAGCAAGCTCCGCCAGCAATAACAATAACCAGCAGGCAGCAAGCTCCGCTAGCAACAATAACAGCCAGCAGGGAACTGACGGCACTTGCTTCGACAAGGCAAACAACAAGAATGTAAAGCCCTACGAAAACCTCGCAGGCAAGAACGGCGAATCCTACGCCTACAAGGAAGACTGCACGATCAACTGCTATTACGATCCGGCAGGCAAGAACTGCGCATCCATCGCAACTAGCACCGGCACTAACAACAATAACCAGCAGACTCAGCAGTCCTCCAGCAGCCAGGCAAAGTCCTCTAGCTCTGTAGCCAAGTCTTCTAGCTCTGTGGCAAAGTCTTCTAGCAGCCAGGCTAAGTCCTCTTCCAGCCAGCAGCAGCAGAACACCAACACTGGCACTACCGGCACTGGCGACTTCGCAGGCGCCAAGGTCATTTCCAGCAGCTACACCGTGAAGGCAACTGGCGGCAAGAGCGGTTCTGGCTGGGCAACCCGTTACTGGGACTGCTGTAAGCCTCACTGCGCTTGGCCCGGCAAGGGCGGCAAGCAGGCATCTGCATGTGATGCATCCGGCAACAAGATTTCTGACGATGGCGCAAAGTCCATGTGCGACGGCGGTAACTCCGGTACCTGCAAGAGCCAGATTCCTATGATTGTGAACGACAAGCTGGCATTTGCCTTCGCAGCCGTTCCGGGTTCTGCCGGTGGTGAATGCGGTAAGTGCTTCGCCCTGGAATTCACTGGCACCGGTAAGTACGAAACCAAGGCCAACCACAAGGCCATGGCCGGCAAGACTCTGGTGGTCATCGCTTCCAACATTGGTTACGACGTGGCTGAAGGTCAGTTCGACATTATGATTCCGGGCGGTGGCTACGGTATCTTCAACGGTTGCGCCAACAAGATGGGCTGGGGCTCTCAGGGCGAACAGTATGGCGGCCTTCTTTCCCAGTGCGAAGGCGAAGTGGGCTACGATGGCGACTTGCTGACCAAGCGTAAGCAGTGCCTTGCCAAGAAGTGCGAAGCATCCTTCTCTGGAGACGCAGTTGCCAAGCAGGGCTGCATGTTCCTCGCTACTTGGTACGAAGCAGCAGGCAATCCCAACCACAACTTCAAGGAAGTGGAATGCCCGCAGGAACTGTTAAGCCTGTTTTAGTAATGATGTAGGGGGCGAAGCCCCCTAGACCTCCCGGCTCAGCGGTGCTGAGCGGACGTTTAAATGGCTCGCAGGTTACTGCGGGCCTTTTTTATAGATGCAGAGGGATTTTTTTAATTTGCGGGTTTGACGAAGACGCTATCCAGGAACTGGAAGGTAGCCTGATAGGCGTTAAAGCGGACTTTTTCCTGAGAGAGGTACAGATCGTGAAGGCCGCCCTCGATGACTTTCATCTGGACGTTCTTGCCTAGCACCCGGCCGTAGCGGTCAATATCCTCTATGTCCAGCACTCCGTCACAGCGGGAGTAAGCCTCTACCCACTCATCACTACGTTCGCTGCAATCGCTGTGCATCACTAGAATGGGGGGCGTAAGATCCATACCCTTCTGGACTTTAACGTGTCCCTCGTGGATAGCGGTCAGCCATCCCAGATTGACGGGGATGCTCTCGAATGTTTTCAGTTTGAGGTTATAATCCCACTGGCCGCGATAATCCTTATGGACACTCTCGCTATAGGAGGTGTTATCCCCTCGAGGCACATCCACGGTAGGGAACAGATGCCCCAGCTTGGAAGCCAGAGGGACAGCAAGCTCCATAAAGAAATTGAGGTTCATGTCCAGGAAGGGACTATTCAACACGATGGCGGAAATATTCTTGCCGTTATCCCGACTCTGGGCGTACACGGACGCGATGAGGCCGCCGGTACTGTGCCCGATAATCACGAGGGGGGCGTTTTCCCTAGCCTTTATTTTTGCCAGGGCGGAATCAATTTCCGGGAAATACTCCGCAAGGTCATATACTTCGCCAAGGCGCTCCCCCTGACGATAGGAACGGCCGTATTTGTGAAGGTCTATGGCGTAAAAAGAATAACCGGCAGAATCTACCTTCTGGGCCAATTCCTTTTGAAAGAAGTAATCGTTGAAGCCATGGATGTAAAGTACCGAGGCCTTAGGCGCACTTTCGTGATTCCAGGGATAGTCAATCAGGGTAGCCCTATAAACACTTGCGCTTGACTCCCCCGCATCATAATAATGCACCTGGAAGGGTTCCCCCAGTTCCGGATCCGTAGCGAACGAAACACCCTCTTGGGATTCACCGCCGAAGAGGAAGCCATTCATGGCCAGGAAAAAAGGAACAAAAAATCGGTATTTCATCAAATATTCACCTAATATAACTCATTTTTATAAAAGTTTACGCTCGTGTAAAAAAATTGTATGCCAACTATAGTTGGCACTCTTCAGAAACATTGGTTAGTAACATTGGGAGCATGTACGCACCGGAGGTATACAAAGAGGCGCAAATGCGCCTAATGGCAAGGCTCAGGAAGGAAAAATCCCAGAGCAAGCTGTCCTTTCTTAGCGATATTTCCCGCGAATACATCCGTTGCCTGGAAAGAGGCACCAAAATGTCCTCCGCCCAAAACTTGGTCAATCTCATTGCGGCATCCGGCCTTGATATCAAGAAAACCCTCTGCGATTATGCGGATATGCTGGAGGAGGAAAACGAAAAGTTCAAGGGAATTGCCGGAAAGGAGTATATCCGAAAGCTAAAGAAAAAGGATACCTCAGAACCCGGAGGAACCCGCCACAAGGAAAATCAGGGCGGAAGCAAAAAGACAAAAGAAAGTCCGAAGAAATAGAAAGGACGACCCCGAAGGGCCGCCCTTTGTGTTTTAAGGAGAGTTTTTAGTTTTCGCCGTGACGCATTTCCGTCTGCTCACGATCGATGGTGTATGTCAGGTATTCCCTAAAGTCGCGATCGATGGTGACTCCCTCGAAATCCTCAATGTTGTCATTAAGAATGGAGTGGAGAGAAGGATCGTCGATAAAACCGCTAATATCGACATCGTCGATAGTAAAGGTCTTGTCGCCGGCCTTTTGAGCCACGTACTCGATTTTTGACTTGGGAACCCAGCCGGTACAATCCCCTTTCACCAGAGCCTCCGTTTCCGCTTCCTTGATCAGAGCCAATTCAGCGTTAAACCCCATGGTGCAGAGAATCTTCGACCCACCCTTTTCCGCCATGATGTCCAGATCTCCCAGCTTGGACTTTACAGTCCTAGAAGCGAAAGACATGGATACCATAAGCGACAGGGCGACAAACAGCGTGATTTTCAGCGTTTTCATATTAGCCTCCTTATGCTGGGTAGCAACTCGCCGCCCTCGATTTTCAAGTTACAAAGTCCGATCTTTGTAAACCAGAGTTTACGAAAAATATTCTGGATTTTTCATTCTGTACTGGAATAAACGCGCACTACTCTCAAGACAGAAAATTTTGTATTAAAGAATTCAATTTCTATTTTTGTCTGCGGAAATAAATAGTTCTGAATTAAAAAAGGATTCACAATGGGTATCGTTATTAAGAATACGCTGGCAATTGTGCCTGCCGCAAATGTCGCTGGTACAAACGCCGCCAAGGACTGCGTGAAGGAAACTTCTATCTACATCGAAGGCGACAAGATTGTAGCCATTGGCGAAGAACCCGCAGGCTTCAAGGCAGACAAGGTCATCGACGGTACCGACAAGCTGGCTATTCCCGGCCTCATCAACTGCCACACTCATTCTTACATGAGCTTCATGCGCAACGTGGCCGACGACCTTTCCTTTATGGATTGGCTGTTCGGCACCATCGATCCCATCGAGCAGAAGATGACCGATGAAGATACCTACTGGGGCGCTTGCCTCGCCATCATCGAAATGATGAAGAGCGGCACCACCTGCTTTAACGACATGATGATGAACATCAAGCAGACCACCCGCGCCATCAAGGAATCCGGTATGCGTGCCGTCATGTGCCGCGGCCTGGTGGGTAGCGCCGAAGATGACGGCGGACGTATCCAGCAGACCTACGACGAAATGGAATTCTGCAAGGACTGCGACCGCATTACTTTCAAGTTCGGTCCCCACGCTCCTTACACCTGCACCGAAGATTATTTCCGCCGCGTTTCCGACGAAGCCAAGAAGGCAGGCATCGGCATTCACGTTCATCTTTCCGAAAGCGCTGCCGAAATTCAGGGAACCCAGGAAAAGTATGGCTACTCCCCCATCGTCATGGCCGACAAGAACGGACTCTTTGACGTTCCCTGCATTGCCGCCCACTGCGTGCAGGTCAATGACGATGACATGGATATCATGGCCCGCCGTGGCGTTTCCGTGGTGACCAATCCCGCAAGCAACATGAAGTTGGGTAACGGCTTTGCTCCTGTTCCCGAAATGATGGCCAAGGGCATCAACGTGTGCCTGGGAACCGACGGTGCTGCAAGTAACAACAGCCTGAATATGTTCCACGAAATGAGCCTGCTGGCCCTGATCCACAAGGGTACTCACAAGAGCCCGCAGTGCGTCAGCGCCCGCGAAGTTTTCCGCATGGCTACCCTCAATGGCGCCAAGGCCCTCTGCCTTGAAGACAAGATTGGTTCCCTGGAAGTAGGCAAGAAGGCAGACATCGCAATCCTGGATTTGAACAATCCTTCCCTGATGCCCAAGAACAACTTAATCGCAGGCCTCTCCTACTCCGCCAACGGTTCCGAAGTGGACACTGTCATTATTGACGGTAAAATCACTATGGAAGGCCGCAAGGTCCTGACCCTTGATGAAAAGCTGGTGTACCAGAAGGTGAACGAGATCATCAAGCGCATGGGCCTGGAAAACAAGGAATACGTGTAGTATAAGTGGAGGGGGAATGAGGAACTTCGTATCACTGCTAAAAGTTGTAATCACATTGCTTGCGCTTGCAGCATCCTTTTGCTCTGCAAAAGGAATGGGTGCTGCCATGGATACGTTAGTTCCAAAGCTTCTTCAGAATTTGCCTACCATTTCCGAGGAAATAAATAATCCAAGAAATTCTTTCCAGCCGGTCTATGGTTCCGTAATTTCAAGCAAGGCCGTAGCCTATTCCTATACCAAGGAATACTGGACTGATTGGTTAATTATTGATTGCTTCGGATCGCTCCCCTCCTCTGCCAACACCATTGAAATCGATAGCTTGCCCGATGCGGAACAAATCTATGTAGATTCCACCGCAGACTCAAATACAGTTGCCCGGTTTTTGGAATGGAATGAGGACCAGGAACTCACACAACAGTCCCTAAGTTCTCGTGGAGACGAAAATCTAAAGATACTGCATGACCATCTCGTTTACCGAGAGTCCGGAATCAGCATTTATCGTGCACTATTGAAAGTCGAGATTCATGTTGAAAAACATTATGACTTTTCCACAAAGGAATGGGTCGCGGCAAATCCAAAAGACTCCATTGCCACCTTGTACATTCCCCTAAAGCTTGGTCCCCACTGGATTGAAAAGGATGGGAAAGTTGAGCTTCGCCAATACAAGTTCTTTATACCTTCGCCGCAAGAAAAGAGGTTCTTCTTTGGCGATGGATTTGCGCAAGCTAATAGCGACAAGGTTCTTCCCTACAAATATGTTTTCCGAGTACCGGAAAATAAGATTCAGGATTATCGCAATGAACTTGCAGAACGAATTTCGGAACGGCGCTATGACGAGATTCACGAACTGTTACAGAAATCCTTGAGCTATGCGGATTCATTCCCCATGTTTTATGGAAATTCATTTGACACGCGGGAATTCGAGATTCTGGAAATAGCCTCTAGGCACATCATCAACACCACTTCTTTACGAGACAGCAACGATCACTATCTTTACATCCATCCCTACAAAAATTATCCATCCTGGCATAATGACAGCCTTAGTCACGAGCTATTAAATTGGCTTCGGAGCAACGACTACCAGCAATTCGTAGAAACCTTCAATGATCCCTTTGAAAAAGCCCTAGCACTCATTTACGCACTTTCAGATAAAAGGATAGCCAACTCCGATTTGGTGGAATCCTATGTGAAAAAAATTTCTAATAGGCCCCAGCAGGAATACCTCGTCCAGAATTACTGGCACCGCATGGAATTTACAGACATCTACATCTATTTTGGATTCCTGGGAGGTGGAACAACGTACTTGGGAAAGTTGGGAGACTATGTGGGACCGGCCCCAGGATTTGGAGGCATCTTTGGATTCGGAACGAAAAAATTTAGCGTTGATATAGGCGTCCAATCTTTTATCGCAAGCAATCTTCGTCAAAAGGCAGAAGAAATAGGATGTCTCAAGGGTAAGGATACCAAGGAATATGAATTCGGTGCACTGGACTTTTTTGGAGACATTAGCCACAAGCTCATTAGCTTAAGGCACTTTGAGTTTGCTCCTTATGCAGGACTAACTCTCAACATGACCGAAATCGTAAAAGTCAAACCGAATAAGGACGCTTCCGAAAGTGAAAATAGGCCCAGCCTGCAAGTATCACCTGGTGTTGACTTCGGTTTATCCTTCAGCCTGTTTACCGCAAAAACTCTGCAGGAAGCAGAGGAATATCTGACTGGACATCGCTTTAGGGATGGCCGCTGGGGAACCCGAATTCGAATCGGCGCATCCACCCAAAACGCGATGGATGGTCTAGATGCATTCGGTTTAAAACCCTACATCACCATTGATTTCACGTTAAGAGCTCAGTTAGGTGTAAAGCCGGCAGAATTTGACTGGAGTACAGTAAGGACCACGCGGTCACGATAAAATTTCTAAATTTCGCCTTAACGGATGATAGGACAGACGACCATCCCTAAAAATTCGGCTGTGACAACACAAACCACAATGGTCCCGTCGCGGACCTCCAAAAGGAAAATAATATGGCAAGTGAAATCAGAGACATTAGTCTGGCCGAATCTGGCGAACGCAAGCTGGAATGGGTTCATCGCAACTGCAGCCTGCTGGGCATGCTGAAGGCTGAATTCGAAAAGACCAAGCCCTTCGCTGGCAAGAAGATCGCCCTCTCCGTACATCTGGAAGCAAAGACTGGTTATTTGTGCCAGGTGCTGAAGGCTGGCGGTGCAGAAATGTACGTTACCGGTTCCAACCCGCTCTCCACTCAGGATGACGTGGCTGCCGCTCTCGTGAAGGAAGGCATGGAAGTCCACGCCTGGTACGACGCCACCAACGAAGAATACGAAAGCCACATCCGCCACACTCTGCAGTGCGGCCCCAACATCATTATCGATGACGGTGGCGACCTGGTGAACATGGTCCACAACGAAATGCCGGAACTGATTCCGAATATTATCGGCGGTTGCGAAGAAACCACCACCGGTATCATCCGTCTGGAAGCCATGAACAAGGCTGGCAAGCTGATGTTCCCCATGGTCCGCGTGAACAACGCCGACTGTAAGCATCTCTTTGACAACCGCTATGGTACTGGCCAGTCCGTATGGGACGGCATCAACCGTACTACCAACCTGATCGTGGCTGGTAAGCAGGTTGTAGTTGCCGGTTACGGCTGGTGCGGTAAGGGTACCGCCATGCGCGCCAAGGGTCTTGGCGCCCGCGTCATCGTGACCGAAGTGGATCCCGTGAAGGCAATCGAAGCTGTGATGGACGGCTTTGACGTAATGCCCATGCGCGAAGCAGCAAAGATCGGCGACTTCTTCGTGACCGTTACCGGCTGCGACGGCGTTATTGATGCTGAAGATCTTTCCGTCATGAAGGACGGCGCAATCCTTGCTAACGCTGGTCACTTCGACTGCGAAATCGACGTGGCATGGCTGAAGAAGAACGCCGTAGAAATCCGCGAACAGCGCAAGAACATCATGGGCTACAAGCTGCCCACCGGACAGTGGGTATTCGTGCTGGGCGAAGGCCGCCTGGTGAACCTTGCTTGCGGCGATGGCCACCCCGCAGAAATCATGGACATGAGTTTTGCAATCCAGGCATTGTCTGCAAAGTACCTGGTGGAACACGCCAGCGAACTGAAGGAAAAGATCATTGACGTTCCTCGCGAAGTGGACCAGGAAGTGGCTCGCAAGAAGCTGCAATTCCTTGGCAAGGAAATCGACACTCTCACCGCAGAACAGGAAAAGTACCTGCACTCCTATAATCTGGACGTGTAGTTGCTAGATCCTTCGACTTCGCTCAGAGCCTGCCCTGAGCCTGTCGAAGGGATGACACCTAGCAGAGCCTGATCTCGCGAGCTACAGACGAGAGAGGGATGCCTTAAGGGCATCCTTTTCTTGTATGTATTTTCAATACAAGCTGTCTTGTATTTCCGACTTCATATTATATTTTGAACTTCTGTTTTAACACAAATTCTTAACGCCGGAGATATGATGTTTGAATTTATCCATTCCATCGTTACGACGCTGAACGATTTTCTTTACCAGCCATTTATTGTGCCGCTGTTCCTGTTAGCCGCAGGCATTTACCTTTCTGTCCGAATGGGCTTCCCGCAATTGCGTCTTTTTGTGGAGACCTTGCGGGTGGCTCGCGAAAAGCCCCTGCAGGAAAGCGGGATTTCTTCCTTCGGTGCATTGATGGTTTCTACCGCCTCCCGCGTGGGTACTGGCAACATTATCGGTGTTTCTTCCGCCATTTGCCTTGGCGGTCCCGGCGCTATTTTCTGGATGTGGCTTATCGCCATTCTCGGTGCAGCATCCGCATTCGTGGAATCCACACTGGCGCAAATCTACAAGCGCGAAGACCTTGTGACGGGACATTCCTATGGCGGCCCCTCTTACTATATTCAGACAGCCCTGGGCCAGCGTTGGCTGGGCATCATCTTCTCCTGTTTCGTTCTGCTGACTTATGTGGTGGGCTACAACCTGCTGGCATCCTACAACATCCAGACTTCCCTGACCAACTACAGTTTCTATAGTGAATCCTCTACCCCCGTTATCGTGGGCATTGTAATGGCAGCCCTCTTTGGCATTTGTGTATTCGGCGGTGCCAAGAAACTCACTAGCATTACAAGCTATATGGTGCCCACCATGGGCGTTATCTACGTGCTCGTGGCCATCGGCATAATCCTCTACAACATCACCAACGTACCCGCAATGTTTGTGATGATCTTCGAGGACGCCTTCAGCTTTGACGCAGGCGCAGGCGGCATTGCAGGAAGCTGCATTATGTATGGCATCAAGCGCGGTCTTTATTCCAACGAAGCGGGCATGGGTTCCGCCCCCAACGCCAGCGCCAGTGCCAGCGTTTCCCACCCGGTAAAGCAGGGCCTGATGCAATCCTTCTCCGTATTCCTGGATACGCTCATTATCTGTTCTGCCACGGCCCTCATGTGCCTTTCCTGCGGGGTTACACCTACTGCAGAACTTTCCGGAATCCTTTACGTACAGGAATCCCTAAAGGCAGTCATGGGCGATGGCGGCGCCGTGTTCATCACGTTCTCCATCATGTTGTTCGGATTCACTACCCTCATTGGCAACTACTACTACACCGAGGGCTGCCTCCGCTTTATCATGAATCGCCGCCCCGGCAAGAAATCCATTACCCTATTCCGCGTGATTGCAACCATCATCGTATTTGCAGGAGCTATTTCCAGTGCAGCCTTCGCCTGGGACGCAGCAGACCTATGCCAGGCCCTGATGGTCATCGTGAACATCCCGGTTATTCTGATTCTCTCTCCCATCGCATTCAAGGCCCTCAAGAATTATACGGACCAGAAGAAGAAAGGAAAGGAGCCAGTCTACATTGCCGAGGAATGTGGCGTAAAGCAACCTACAGACTTCTGGCATAAGGACTAAAAATCCTCGGAAAGTTCGGGACTTTAATGCAAAAAACGGCTGCGTTCATCACGCAGCCGTTTTTTTTGTGCTAGATCTCTCGACTGCGCTACACTTCGCTCGAGATGACATGCGATTTACTTCACGCCGGCTCTTTCCACCAGTTCCATGGCCAGCTTCTTCATGTTGGGGAAGTCCCACTTGCCGCTTCCCAACTTGGGAATAGAGGGCACCTGGAAGAGAGAGCCAGGAATCATGAGGGGCGGGATACCGGACTTACGAATCTTGCGGGACAGATCTTCCACATCAAAGTCGCCCACCACCATGAGCACAATACGTTCGCCCTTGACGGAATCGGGAACGGCGACCACGGCAAATTCCATACCTTCCAGAAGGCCCGTTTCAGCCAGACGAAGTTCCACTGCGGTAAGAGAAATCATTTCGCCGCCAAGCTTTGCAAAGCGACTGTAACGACCGAGAATCTGGACGAAGCCATCAGCGGTAATGGTGCACTTGTCGCCGGTCTTATACCAGCGGCGACCATCCTTCTCGAAGACGCCCATAGCAGTCTTTTCGGGATCCTTCAAGTAACCACGCATCACCTGCGGGCCAGAGACTGCAAGCATGCCTTCACTAGCGGAATCCAGGAACTCGTTGGTATCGGGATCGATAATGGCCCCGACGGAACCAGGAATGATCTGGCCGATACTAGAAGTATCGCTGCACTTGCACATGGTCAGGAAGTCATCTAGCAGCACGTTGGGTGCATTGAGGGTTGCCAGCGGGGACAGTTCCGTACAACCGTAAGCTTCGTAAATATCCTTACCGAACTTCAGCTTGAAGGCATCGCGCATTTCGGGACGGAGCTTTTCTGCACCCGCCACAATCATGCGGATGGAATCCAGACACATGGGGTGGACCCAACGGTTGATAGCGATAGCGCGCAGGAAGGTCGGCGTACCCATGAGGATAGTCGTCTTGTACTGAGCGCAGACGCGGGCCAGAGTCTTGATGTCCGTCGGGTCGGGACACAGCACCATGGGGACTGCATCCAGCAAGGACATCATGAAGGTCATGGTAAACCCGAAGGAATGGAACAGCGGAAGTAGCGCCGTCATCACATCCCCGCGGTGTAGCTTCACGATGTAGTCGCACTGCTGGGCATTGGCAATAATGTTGAAGTGGGTCAGTTCCACACCCTTCGGGGTGCCTTCAGAACCGGAGCTAAACAGGATGATGGCGTCATCGTCCAGCTTTGCGGAATTGAACCACATGAACTGCAGAAGCCTACCCGGAACCACCTTCACCATGGCGCTTTCCAGCAGACGGGAAATCAGACCAATCTTGGCTTCTTCCTCGTCCAGATAAATCATCTTGCAGACGTCTGCCACTTCGGCGAAGGCGGCGTTCTTACCGCACAGCTTGTCAAAGAAGGCGCGGGTGGTCACCACCGTAGTAACTTCAGACTTGTCGATGCAGCCAAGAACCGTATCCACCGGAGCGGTGTAGTTCAAATTGACGGAAGTCTTGCCCGTTCCCAAGATAGACAAGATACCTAGGGCGGCATCGCGGCTGGTGGGAAGCATGAAGCCCACACGCTTGTCGCTCCTGGCCACTGCACGAATACGGTTGCCGAACTGATGGCAAAGACGGATCATGCCATGACCGGAAACATGCTTACCTGCAGGATCGATCAGGATGGGTCGATTGCGACGCTTGCGCATAGCCCTGAACCAGAGGGGCACAATAGTCTTGGAATAGCTCATGGCCATGTTCCAGACATCGGCGCTCAACAGCTGGATATCCGCGCGAATCTGCTCTTCGGAAGTTTGGTGAGGAACCGGCTTGGAGAAACCCACACTTACGGTTCGGTTAAATGCCTGAGGACGGTTCACGCATTCGTTGGCGTGGCTATAACGGCTCCCCCACAGGCCCTGGATATAGAAAGGCACAATCTGGGCTTCTGTATCTGCCACGGCGTCGTGGTAGTTCAGGGAGAACTTGGAAATGAAGGGTGACTTGGAAACTTCACCTTCCGGGAAAATCACCACCACTTCCCCATTCTTCAGCGCCTTGTTGATCTCTTCCATTGCAGGCTTTGGATCACGGCGGTTAATGGGAATGAGGAACTTGCCGTGGAATAACCAGCGCTGGTACCAGTCGGCAAAAGTGTTTCGATTACTTGCGATCCGCAGGGGTCTAGGGCTAGCGATCTGAAGAACGGCCCAGTCGATATAGCTGAAGTGGGGGCCGATCAGCAAAACAGGACCTGTTTCAGGAATGTTCTGCACGCCCATCACATTCACGCGGTATCTAAAGACGAAGGCAAAGGCAAAGCGAAGACCGGCACGCAAAAGTGCCATGGGAGTCTTGCGCAAGGTCAGCCAGAAACAGATGGTAAGAATCACGCCCACAATGGGGAACAACTGCTGGAGATCCAAATCCGTGAAAGCCAACAGCAGGCATTGTGCCCCCAGGAATACGAACATGACGCTCATCTGGATCATGGAAGATACAGAATGGACACGTCCGGAAGCTTCCGGCTTGGCGTAATGCTGGATAATGGTCCTCAGGAGAACAAAGAGGGTACCTGCCACAAAGCCAAGGATTGCATACATGACGGACAGGATAATCTTGTTTTCCACAAAGGGCAGCGCAAAGGAAATGATGGCGGCAGCCACCACTGCAAAGGGAATCATCCCGGTCTCATAAAAATTACGAGACGCACGAGCTGCGGCCAAGGAACCCACAATGTAACCTACGGCGGTAAGAATCAGGGAACCCTGGAAAAGGCTGACCAGGTGTTCGCCGGTAAGGTCCTGGGACAGCATGAGGAACAGCTGGGAAATAGCCCAGAAGATGGACAGGCCTAAGATGGAAAGACGCACCAGCGGGATAGACCATGTGGCGGTAAAAATGCGCTTGGGAGAGCGGAACTTGGAATCCGCCTGAGCGCTACCCACACGAATAAAGAAGCAGAGCACCGCAGAAAGGACACTCACCCCCAGGAACACGTAAGGCAGCAGGGAGAAACTGAAGGCGGCCTTGGGCAGGTTGATTTCCTGGACGACGGCAGCCTCGGCGGAAGTCATTTCCGGCAGGTAGCCCACCGTAAGGCAGGACACGCTGGCGATACCCAGGACGGAGAACACCATCTGCCAGGCGTTAGCACTAGCCAGATGTTCCTCCCCCACAATTTCGCGAATAATAGCCAGCTTTGCGGGAGTGAAAATTGCGTAAAAAATGCCAAAAAGAAGAACAAGACCGAAAGCAACCCAGCCAATATCCAGGCCAAACAGGATGGAAATAGGAATCAGGGAGACCGCCATGCCCACGGAAGACCAGGCCATGACGCGACTCTTGCGGAAACGGCTAGTAAAGTAGCTGGTAGCCGGCATCATGAAGATGCAGGGTACGAAAAGCGCAAACTGGAGCAACATGCTGCGCCAGAAAAAGCTGGGGCCCACAAAGGAAAAAGACAGCCAACGCTGAAAAACAATAAAAAGACCCATCTGCACGAAAGACGTACAGAAAGCGGCCAGGAGAAACGGGATAATCCCTGAATTCTTCCACAGTCTCATAAAACCTCTATTTAGTCCGCCCAAATATAAAAAATGACGCTCGGCAGCCCTGCCGAACGTCACGAAAACCACAGCGATTCCCTTTATTAGTAGTTCACTGCGAGATAGAAATTGAAGGAACCGAACAGTTCGCCGAAATCGATGTAATCCGTGACGAAGTCATAGGAACAACCTATTTCAAGCTGTGTTTTAGAAGTTTTGAATATAGTCACGCCAACCTCGGCACCACCGGCCAGGCCGAAAGCGAAAATATCGTCACCACTCATGTGGGTATCCCACTGGAAGCCAAGACCAATGCCTGCCCCCAGGAACGGAGAAATCGACTCGTCGTTAAAGTAGTAACGACCGCCGATACGAGCCACTTCGGACCACTGGAAATCCCCATCTCCCCAGGAGAACTGGGTATTGTCCATCAAGGTGATGGCGCCATTGTGGGTCATTTCCCAGATACGGCCGTAATGGAGTACGAAACCCTGGGTCCAGTCGCGCTTGGGGTTGATCTTGGAATCTTCCCAGTTGTGCCAGACGCTTACGCCCAGACCGTAACTCTTGAAGTTATAGGTGGGGCGCTTTTCCTTGGGCAGGTCAGAATTTTCAGCAGGAGCCTGGCGCACTCCCGTAGAGGCGCTAGCACCGTAAGCGTCACTGGAGGAAACTTCGGTAGAAGATTCAGCGGAGGAAGTTTCCATGGGAACGCCATTGTCCTCTGGCTGGAAGTCTTCGTATTCATCGACGTTGTCCTGGGCAAAGCCGGCGGCAACAAGTGCAAAGGGAATTAATACAAAAATCTTTTTCATATAAACAAATATACAAAAGTTTCTAATTTTGTCTTTATGAATAAAGCCGCCATTATTGTCGCCGTAAGTATGCTGCTCAGCCGCGTGCTGGGAATCTTCCGTGAAATGCTTTTGGCCCACGCCGCCGGCGTGTCCCTGGAGAAAAACGCCCTGGATTTGGCCTTCATGATTCCCGACATCCTGAATCATGTGGTAAGCACCGGCTTTCTTTCCATTATCTTTATTCCCATCTTCACCGGGTACAAGGTAGCCGGTGATGAAGAGAAAAGCTGGAAGTTCTTCAGCAACGTGCTGAACACCTTCGGCATGGCATTGCTCATTTTGGTGGTACCCGCCTTTATCTTCATGCCGGAACTTTTACAGCTGCTCACCACCAGCGGGGCAACTCCCGAGCTTATTGAGCGCGCCACCTATTACGGACGCATCATCTTGCCGGGTCAGATTTTCATCTTCGTGGGTAGCATCCTGGTGGCCGTGCAGCACACCCGCAAGCAGTTCCTGATTCCCTCCCTCACGGGCTTGATCTATAACGTAGCTATCGTAGGAGGCGGCCTGGCAGGCATTCTCCTGGGACGTATGAACGGAACCGACTACGGTCTAGAAGGTTTCGCCTGGGGTGTTCCCGTTGGAAGCTTCATCGGATTTTTCGCCCTGCAGATTTTTGGCGCCAAGCGTGGCGGCGTAAAGTACGAACTGATTTTACAGCCTAAGCATACCGATATCATTCGCTATTTCAAGATGATGCTTCCTATGTCTCTGGGCGTGGGCTCCATGTTCGGTCTGGAATTCATCATCCGTAGCTTCGGTTCCAGCTTTGGCGGCAGCGGTATCTCCAGCCTCAATTACGCCTATCGCGTCATGTACACGCTGGTGGCAGTCTTCGGATTCTCCGTTTCCGTCACCAGCTACCCTGACATGGCCCGCCTTGTGAAGGAAGGTCAGATCAAGCAGCTGAACGAAAAAATCTGGAAGAGTTTAAGCCGCATGTTCTGCATCCTGATCCCCGCAGTGGTTGCCGTATGGGCTCTCTCCTTCCCCGCTGTTCGAATCCTGTTTGAACGTGGCGCCTTCCATCGCGAAACCACCGAAGCCATTACTGAAATTCTCCGCTGGTACTTGCCCGTATCCCTAGGCCTTTGCCTCCAGGCGGTTCTGGTCCGTAGCTTCTACGCTGCAGAACGCATGTGGCTGCCCACCCTCTTGAACACTGGAATCTTTGCGGCTACCATCCCCGCCTACATCCTGCTGGCGGAACCTCTTGGCATCAAGAGTGTGCCTATCGTAGGCGCCACCGGCGCCCTGCTGCAGGTGATTTCCATGATCTTTATGTGGGCCCGCAAGAACGGTACCGACGGTATGAAAAATGCGCTCATGAATATGGCCCGCGCCCTCGTGGCGTTAGGCATCATGATCTTTGCGGCATTGGGACTGGACCATGTGACGGGAGAATTCGTCCGCAGTACTAGCCTCATGGTACTCGTGGTCTACAGCTGCATTGCAGGCGTCATCCTGCTTTGCGTGACCCTGTTCGTCCAGAAACTTTTGGGCAGCAAGGACGCCGGCGATATCCTCAACGAACTCCTTGGAAAGTTCCTGAGAAAACTTCATTTGAAGAAATAGTCCAGAATAAACTATGGGCGACCTAAAAAAAGGCCGCTCTTTTTATTTTCCCGTCCAGTAGTATTTGCTAGTTTTTAAAAATACTAGCGGGGGTTATTATGCGTTCTAATATTTTTTATAGTATCGTTTTTTCTTTGGTCATTCTTTTTTCCGCAGGAAACACCTTCGCAAAAAGTGATGCTTCGTCAGTAGGCAAAACCGTAGCCGAAGTGTTGCTCTTTCTGCCAGGAATGCTGCTCGAGGAATATTTCGCTAACGTCTTTGATGAAGAGGGCGGTGTCGATCGTTCCGAGGAAATGGTCTTTATCCCCTATCTGGATGCAAAGGGACTGCATCCGGACTATCAAAGATACATCACCCAGACATTCACCCAGTATGTGAAGGAGGTTGGACGCTACAGGCTCAAGGCCGCCGACAAGGAATCACCCTATGTAAGGACAGCATCCGTCCCCGTCATTACAAACATCGCCAGAAAAAAGGGCTGCCCCTACGTCCTGTTCATTACCGTCAAGGAAAACGGAAGCGGCATGCAGTTCGCCTTCGCCATGAAGGACTCCGAAACCGAAGACCTCATCTGGCATGATGAATATATGGCCATCATCCCCGAAGACATCGCCCCAATCCTTTTCCGCGTGGCGAACTCCATGGGTACAGGCAAAAAAGGCAGCAATCCCAAAAGTTTCTATGATGCAGAATACCCAGTATACGTAAAGGAATCGAACTTTCAACCCACCGCGGCCACCCACGCATCCAGCAATTACGAATACACCAATCTCCCCAGCAACTTTGAAAACAAGCCCGACCTGGATTCCGTAGGAAGGACCACTCGCGTCGCATTCGCATTTGGTCTGGATTTGCTATTCAAGGACATCAAGGTGGTAGAAAACTTAACCTTGACCGCCTGGCATGACTTTACCTATGTCATGGTGGGAACCTACTTTGATCTACGCGGATACGCTTCAAGAGACACAACCGTCTTATCCATGGGATTAAATCTGGTAGCACCCATTTTCTTCCACGGCAATAACACACCCTATGTATACGGCGGAATAGGATTTTCCAGCACCAACTACACGGCGGTCAATCCTAAAACCGATAAAAAGGAAGACACGCAAAGCGCTTTAGGCGGCATCCTGTCCCTAGGCGCAGGCTATCAGTTCAATCGCTACGGGCGATGGACAGTCCGCATAGGACTTGAATACTTCAGGAACACTTACCACATCGAAGGCCACAAGATACAGGGCATCGGTTTCAAGACTACCATAGGTTACTAATGATTAAGCCAGCACACATCATTATTGCAGCATTTCTTGCCGTAAGTGTCCAGGCAGGCATCTTTAGCTCCTGGCAGACGATCTATGTATCCGCAGATGACAATCAGGCCTACGACTTTTACGCAAACGGACAATTCCTCTGTTCCGGCAAAAAATGCCATTACAAAAACATGGAATCCAGCTGCAAAATCGAATTCGTAGCCAAGAAAGGCGAACGCATTTACGGAATCGAGGAATTCGGTGATGACTACCAATGGGAAAAACGTTCCTTTTTAGCCAAGGTGCTATTAGACAATAGGGACGAAAACTCCCCCTGCACGGGCACTCATGCCACCGTAAAAATTGACCCCACATTCTACATACAGAACTTCCTGCCGGAAATTATCACCCACACAAACTGGCGGCACCCCATCCCCAAGAATCTGCAAGTTCCGAAGCCGATGCCAAGCCGCGCCGACTGGAAAAAATCACCCTTTGAGGAATAGGGTCAGAAGACAAAAAAGTCTGCGAAGACGAATTTTTATTTCGTCAAAAATCAATCCTTGTTATATTGAACTGCGGCGTTATTCAGTAGATAGTTCTTAACAGGTCGTGACAAGATCAGCCCTACCACAAACATCACGCCGCTGGAGATAGCAATTCCCTGCGATGTCTTGGAATATCTATAGCCTTCGTTAGGCACACGATCCATAAAGGCAAAACTGGAGCAGAAAAGTATGGGACTTGCAATCGCCATAATGGCCCCCGTCCAACCCACAACACTGCCTGCACGGGCATAAGAACGTGATCTTTCATCCTCCAGCAAAAAGGGCATAACCTCGTCTACATCAACTTCCTTATAGTCCATGTTCCAGCCATCAAACCAGTAAGACAGAAGCCCCTCATGAGCATAGGGATATCTAATGTAAGGATGACTAGGACGATCCTCGCTCATCTGCGCAAACAGCAAAGCCGGTAAAAGTAAAACTAACCCCAAATATTTCATAAGAAGTAAAATAGAAAAAGTGCTCCATAAAAAATGAAGCACATAGATAATTGTTAGAATTCAAAATTTTTCTATCATAAGCACCAAACGACTTTCTTATTATTTTTTAGAAGAGCATTCTCCAACCAGATTGGCCTTTATCTTATAAACCAGAGTGGTATCCTTTGATAGGTTTCCTTGGCATATAAAACGGGTTTTCCATAAGAGGTCCACATCGTGTTTGAATTTGGAAGTGACTTCTTGTTTATTGTCGCTAATATAGGCAGAATAAACAATGTTTCCTTCTTTAAGTTTTATTTCAGGTACTGGCGGCATCTTTATCACCGATTCCTTCTTCCCTATGGAAGCGCATAACCCTCCGGCCCCTGAAGGAAGTGCTTCGGGCCAGTCCGGAATTTCAAAAGAAGGCGCAAGCCACATGCCGCATTCGCATTCAACAGAGTCTTTAAACATCCATTGAGGATTTTCTACAGATTCGGCCTTCATGACATGCACAGAAAAACAATTTTCACATTCAAACGAGACACATAATTCCACAGGTGCCGCAAAAGCACTTGCACTTACACAGAGAATAGGAAATAGAGTTTTCATGTCAATCTTAATTACATGGGTTGTTGTCCCATATTTTTTTCAACTTGCTGATTTCATAGTTTACATCTATACGTGCATGACTAATGTTATTACTATCTTCATCATCCCATACATTCTGCAAATTTAACATATTTCTAAATGCAGATTCTACTATTGTCCAATACGTTTCTTTAATCAATTTACATACACCTTTATTTGTTGATCGGCTAGATACCTCCATCTGCTCATTCCATATTTTGTTGCCATAATCTATATATATGGCTTTATGCTTTGACTCATGGTTTTTCAAAACTGAATCATCTCCTTCTAAAGTTGTATTAATTGAACTTTCAGGGGTAGTTAATTCAATAGATATATATAAAGTGGTATATCTTTTTTCAGTACAGTTCGATCTAAATGTGAACGACGCATAAGAATTAGCTGAAACAGATCCACTGATTGTTTTTAGCATTGCTTTGAAATACTTGGATCCTGAGATATTCCTTTTTTGGCTGTTCTCATTTTCTTGTCGAATTATATAAACCGGGCGTTTTACGCTAAAGGCTTCTTTTCTCCTCATGGACCGACCTAAAGCATCAAAATAGTAAGTTTCTTTTAACACATTTTGTTTGATTTCGTCACCGTCATCGATGGTAATAGTCCCTTTTGAAGATTTCTTTTGTAATGAGGCAACATCAGAGCAAATGTAATCATCTTCCTCTTCATAACAATCAACTTGCTTAAACCAGTCATGATATGGGAAGTTATATTTCCATAGCCAATCGGCATTGCAATCTACGTAATCCCTGCTATTATCACATTTGTAACAGGAACCATTGTAAGAATAGCAAGAAGATGTACTTGTCGGCATTGATCCAGAGAATGCGGCACAAACGCCTATCCCACTTTCAACAGTTTTTTCGCCTGTTTCGCAATCAACTTCTCGCCACCACCATGAGTCTTGAGCATTGTAGCTAATGTTCCACCCAGAAACACTACCTCTTTCCGGGTTCAAAGAATAGCACTTACCTTGTTCCATATTCTCTAAGCCAGAATTGAAAATTTGTTCTGGAGTATATTCTTGAGAACCATCTGCAATGAATATTTCTGGTACAGAACTGGAGGAACTGCTTTCTTCGATGATGCAGGAACTTGATTCAGGATATTTTTCAGAACTTGAAGAAAAAAGTATCTCACTTGAACTAGATTCAACAACAGAGGACGACGATCCTTCGCTGGAACTTGAAACTTGTGTGGACGAACTAGATTTATTCCTTCTCTCGTAGTCACTTATGATGTCATTGCAAAAATCTACAGCTCCTGCCAAATTTCGAGGGCTAATGTTTCTCAAACTCCCAGTACCTAATCGTTTATCATTGTAGTATACAACCATAGACCTTTCCATTCGAACAATCTCATCGCCCATGGATATAATTTGTTCTCGTGTAACATTTTGGGGAAGCCAATTCATTGTCCCCTCAGTTATTTGAAGGTTTTTGTCAACATAAACTGATACTCCGATTTTTTCTTTACATCCATTTTCATCTAATTCACTCATGTAACATTGATAAAAAGGATTATGTAGTGATGGGATTGGATTCGCTTCCGCAGATGTTAAATTACCACAATTATATTCATCATAATAACATTTATACCAAGGTAATTCAGGGTCTTCAATGAGCTGTGGATAACCAACATCTGCAAAATAACCTACTCGGATATTGTTATCCTTGTATTCACAGAAAATCATATTATTTTCAGATAAAGAAGGTTCGCCGTGCATGAGCGGTTTCACCTTGCTGACGTAACGAGAAAACTTACATCCACCGTTTCCATCTGAAGTATAACATGTAACTAAGTTGGATTCGGATGAAGAAGACATTCCTATCTCGGAGCTAGAGCTTTCTTCAGAACTGGAACTTCTCACCTCAGAGCTAGAACTTTCTTTACAATAATCATATTCACAAGAGCCATCGCTAGAGGATTCCAATCCATATTCCTCCGAAGAAGAATAATTTTCTTCAGATGAGGAACTACTTTGTGTGGAAGAAGAACTAGAATTTGCTGAGGAACTGGATTCTGAACAACCAGGAATAGTGTGGTCTACTAAGCCACATGATTCAATGGATCCTGACAAATTGCTACCCCAGGAATTCAGGGTGTGTGAACAATACATTTGTGCCGACTTACATTGTTCCTTGCAGTATTTCTTATTCTCTTGTATGTCTCTCAGCATTTCCGTGGAGTTACATGTATTGCATGAAACTCTCAGCACATAAGCATCATCAGCATATCCACCACTACAGGTGTTGTTCGGAGAACTTACGCTTATGTTTCCTTGAAAAACACTTCCTCCGCCACCATACGCCTTACACTCCTTTTCGTAAGCAGCATAACCAGCCTCTGCATATGCTCTGTTTTCATAAACAATACAATCAGCTAAAATCAACGTGTTAAAAAATAACACGCCAAATAAAAAGACAACTTTATTCATTGCCCCCCCCCTTTATTTAACAAACTTCATATTCGGATACTTCGCCTGAACACAGGAACGAAAGTCGTCTGTACCAGAGCCGAACATACTTTCACATTCGCTGAAGTCAAATGAACCTGCTGTTTTAGGCTTAGGAGGCGCAATTCTTTGAACATTTTCTTGAGTTGCTGATTCAGGAGAGGTTGCTTTCAAGGCCTGTTCTTGAACTTCTGCGGGATTATCAACTTCCTGTTCGGCCCTGCCCTTCTGATCGTGAGGTGATTTATGGTCGTCGTTCTTGCAAGCTGTAAGAACTATAGTTGCTACAAATAGCATAGCAATAGCTTTCATTGAGTCCTCCTATTTTATCTAACCAGCGCCAAATGTAGATAAATTATTCCCATTTACTCTAAAAAAGACATCCTTCAAAGGATGCCTTTTTTAGAGAGAAAAATTCTAGCGGAAACTATTAGCGGACGCAGCGGATGGAGTAACCGTTGATCTTGTCCAGATTGTCAATCTTAGCGTTCTTATTAGAAGCGTCAAAGGACATGTAGAAGGCGGTGGTGTAGTTGTGTTCCGAGGAGGACCAGAAGCCGGCCTTGTTGGTATCTTCGAAGTCAGCGAAGCCGCCGTGGAAATATCCAGTGGGAATAGCGTTAAAGCCGAATTCGTCGGTGCCGTTACGTTCCCAGCCGGAAGCGGATTTCAGGGCGTTGGCGCCGCGGATCCACAGGAAGTTCATGTCTTCGTCCTGGACGCCGCCGGCAAGTTTTACCAGGTATTCAAATTCGATCTTGGAAGGAAGGCGCCAGCCTGCGGGGCATGCCTTCATGGCGGATTCCCAGGAATAGAGGCGGCCCAGCTTGTCGCAATTTTCCTGCTTGTCTTCCAGGCACCAGCTGTCTCTTCTGGTTTCGTAATTGAGGTTTTCAGCCATCCACTGCAGGTCACCAATTTTCACGACCTTGTAGGTCATGCCATTACGGGCATCCTTGAGGGGGCTAGATACTTCTATAGTAGCGGTAGCAACAGATGCAAGCGCCAGGGCGCATGCCAAAAACAGCACAAACTTCACCATGATCTCCTGATTCCAACCAGAGTCCGTGTGGGACTCGAGTTGGAAAGATATACCATAGTTGAAGAAAGTGACAAACTTTTTTGGTAAACCTTTTGTTACTTCACGGTCACTTTCGCGGAATAGGAAAGTCCCTTACCGCGGACGAGAACGACGTAACGACCTGCAGGAAGGTTATGGTTTTCAACGGTGTGACCCATCAGGTCCAGGACCGTTACCTGTGCGGATTCCTGAACTCCGGAAACCGCAATGGAGTTTCCTTCCACGCAGATTTGTGGCAGGGCATAATGTAGGTTCCTCGCAGGAGCAATTCCATCCTTGCCGCTGGCTTCGTATAGCGGGGCCATGGCTTCCGCCCAAAGGCGATTCATACTGGCCGCACCTACTTCGTTAGGATGCACACCATCGCTTCCGCCAATCAGTTCCTCGGGATGCTTGGAGAAGTATTCGTAAAAGTCGGGACCTTTCGGCAGGTCGTTTGCGACCCTCAGTTCCTCGATTGCAGTCAGAAATTCCTCGTGGATTTGCCATCCCGCAACCTCGGGATTGGTGGCCATCATCCGGGCGATAATGGGCGTAATACCGCGGGCCTTCGCAGTATCAATAATCTCCTGCATATTATTCTTGAAGATTTGCACATTGTAATTGTTTCCGCCCCAGGCATCGTTGGTACCCATCTCGATTGCCCAGTACCCTACGTTACCGACGTATTCCGCATAATACTTCAGGCCTTCCACCACGCCACTGCTGGTAACGCAACCAATGCCGCCACGGAGCATGGCGGGAAAGTAATTCGGATAGCGGGCGTGGATCAGCTGGGCATAATTGGAGTCCACCGTGGTCTGTTTCATGCCCATCTGGCTAATGCTTGTACCCATGAAAAACCAGGTATCGTTGCCGCCATTACTCATGTCGAACACACCGATTTCTTCCAGG
This sequence comes from Fibrobacter sp. UWEL, assembly GCF_900142535.1. Lineage (NCBI taxonomy): Bacteria > Pseudomonadati > Fibrobacterota > Fibrobacteria > Fibrobacterales > Fibrobacteraceae > Fibrobacter > Fibrobacter sp. UWEL. The sequence goes on along the minus strand of NZ_FRBE01000015.1, from coordinate 61,984 downwards.
TTCTTGACAGGGCTTTCCGCCACAATCTTGAACCAGGACTTGCCTGCAAAATCAATGGCCAGGCCGCGGCTCATGGCGCCGCTCTCCCCCACTTCCGCAGCGGTTTCCCAATCACCGTCCACGCCGTTGGTGGAGTTGCCGGAGGTCAGAATTTTAAAGTTCTGGAGGTTGGAACCTTCTTGAGGATTGTGGGCGCAGGAGGCTTGTACTTGCACGTACTGGTTGCTGGTCCAGGCCTCGTCACCGCGGGTCTGCCAGGTAATGAAAATCTTGGAGGGTCCCTCCCCCACATTCAAGGCCAGCTCGGAAGCAGAGGCAATCTGGTTAAAGTCCAGATGTCCATCAGTATAGACACCCGGCTGCCAGTTCGTATTAACGGCGCCATCTACGTAGAGATTCTTGCCGATGCTCAAGTTAGGATTTGCAGTAATAGCAAAGGCATTGGCGGCGAGAACCGCAACACAGCCCAAACCTGCAACGAAACCACATACTTTAAAATTTTTCATACACCATCTCCAAATACGCCTAAAAAATACTTTCAAAAAAAATCCGTGCAAAACATTTACACGGATTCCTTACAATAATATGGAGATTTTCGCAACAGCCTAGTCATCCCAGACGTCAGAGGGTGTGGGTTTGTCGTCCCCTCTCAATCGGGCGTTGTAAATATCTATGGCTGCGTTGTAGTGGTTGTTGGATTGACGCACACAGTAGCCTTCCAGCAGGAGGCCTCCCAAAGTAGCGATACCGCCACCTGCAGAAACATCACTAGATCCATAGGCCCAAACGTTTACGCCAATAATTGCAGTAAGCGCAAAGACCAAACCCGCATAACCCCAGCGTTTAGAGGACGCCAGTTCGTCCTTCGCCTTGGGAATATCCGCAAGCATAGTCTCTACCCTATCGAAGCGAATGGTATCCCCCTCCAGCATATAGACCTTGCTTCCAAGCAGCCCGGTACTAAACCATCCCTTGGAAAAGCCTTCTATCAAGGGGACGCCATTAGCGGAATATTGACCCGCCTGATCGTAGGCTCCCACATCAACAGTGGAAACATCCTCCTGTTCTGCAGGCTGATCATAGGGAGACCTGTTCCAGTCTGTCTGGGCGAACAGGGCAAAAGGCAATAAAAGTAAAATGAATAGAATGTTACGCATAACCTAACCTCAAGTGATAAGATATAAAAAGTCCCGCGGATTCACCACGGGACTTCTTAAAATCAGGATTACTTCAGCGATTACTACTCAACATCGCAACCGGCGCTGGGATTTTGCCATCCACCAGGTTCTACAGGAGCTTCACCTGCCTTCCAGCAGTGCAAGGTATCCAGCACATCGCCTTCCTTGAAAGTAGACCAGTCAGTTTGCTTCTTGATGTTAGTTTCGATAGTGGTATTGATTCGGGTCATGTAGTGGTCAATCAGGTACTGGGGGCATTCCACTTCTTCGATGTAGTAGGTGGGATTGTCTGCAGCCATGTACCAGTCGGCAAACCAGTGGCAACCACGAAGCAGGTTGGGTAAGCCAGCGTTACCGAATGCAGCATCACACATGTTCTTGACGCAGGTCTGGTAACAATCTAGAGTACCTTCGGTACCGCAATTGGTGTTCTTCTGGCATTCCGTGAGGAAGCCGCCAAAGCCTGCACCCCAGTTCACGTTCTGGCCATTCACCTGAGTGGAAAGAGCATCAAAGGCGCCCACGCCACCACCCGGCACCATCAAGTCAAACTGACCTGCAGGAAGGTTGGGATTACCGCCTGCCACGTCCATACCGATGTTGGAGGCCATCACCACCAGGTGCTTGCCCTTAAGAGCCTTATGGGTTGCCTTGGGCGGGTTATTTTCAAACTCATCCTTGAAGTGACCATCATACTGAAGGTGGTAACACTTACCGCACTTGCTGTCAGCAGTACCCGCAACGTAGGCGTAAGCGAGAGTATCGTTCACCGCAATGGGTGCCATGTCGGTACAGGTAAATACGCCAGCTTCCTTTTCATCGCCGCAAGCACTTCTGGTACCTTCGTAACCCATCCAGGCCTTACTTACGTTACCCAACGTGAAGGTGGGAACTTCCACGTCATGGATATTGCAGTTACGGGCAGTCATGAGTTCCGCAGCGTAAGTCTCATTGGAAGAATTATCCGCACGAGTAACATCGTTTTCACTTTCCCTGAGCCAAGAACAATGAGGCTTGCAGGCGTCCCAATAGCGGGTATTCCAGCCACGCTTTGCAGTAGCGGAAATGTCCATAGTGTACGCAGCAGCCGGAGCGCCATAAGATTCCAGGGTGGGGAAACCGTTTTCGTCCTTAGGAACTTCCTGGGCAGCGGAACTTGCAGGAGTTTCACCTGGCTGGGAATCGCTGGAGGCAGTCGTCAAAGAACCGCTAGAAGCGGGAACGGCGGCACTGGAACCCGGGACTACACTTCCCGAGGAACTGCTTACGCCAGGAACAACCTGACCGGGAACAGAACTAGAAGAGTTGGGATCCAGGTGAACAACAGCGGAGCTACTTTCCGGATTGAAGGTACTTCCCTGCCCCGGATTAGAGGGATTGTCGTCGCCGCAGGCCACAAGACCTGCAACAGCCAATGCACTGATGGCAGCAAAGCTTTTTGCAAAAGGATACTTCATTACGGTGCACAGCCCTTAGGATATTCTTCGGTCAGGCAATCCTGAGTTTCAAGTTCATCACCAGCCTTGTAATCGGACCAGTCGTCACGCCAACGGTAACGATTTTCCTTGGTGGTGTTGATATTGGTTACGTAATGGTCCACCAGGTACTGGGGGCATTCCACTTCTTCCCAGTTGAAGGTAGGATTGTCCGCGGCCATGTACCATTCGGCATACCACTTACAGCCGCGCAACAGGTTGGGCCACTGACTGAATACTTCCTCGCACTTTTCAATCACGCACTGCTGGTATTTTTCCAGGGTGTTATCCCAGCCCAGCTTGCTCTGACATTCAGTAAGGAAACCACCATTGCCAGCGCCAAGGCCGCTAGGCGGAACACCAATCTGGGTGGAGAGAGCATTGAAGGCGCCCACACCGCCGCCCGGCACCATCATGTCGAACTGACCCGCTTCCACGTCGTAACCGATGTTGGAAACCATGACCACCATGTGCTTACCCTGAAGAGCCTTATGGGTAGCCTTTACGTCGTTAGCATGGTTACCACCGTTAAACTGCAAGTGATAGCACTTGCCGCAACCATACTTGTACAATTCGCCGGAGCCAGCCACATAGCCGTAAGAAAGGTTTTCGTTCACAGCAATGGGAGCCATGTCGGTACAGGTATAGGTACCGCCAGCATTTTCATTCACGCAGGCACTGGGAGTACCTTCGTAACCCATCCAGTACTGCTGAACAGCATGGCCCAAGGTAAAGGCGGGAACTTCCACGTCGTGAATATTACAGTTACGTGCAACGGTCATACCAGCCTGATAAGTTGCTTCGCTGGTGGTATCAACGCTGCTGAGCCAGGAACAGTGCGGCTTACAGGCGTCCCAGTAACGGGAGCTCCAGCCGGTCTTACCATTGCTCTGAATTTCCTTGGTGTAATCTGCCGGAGGTGCACCGTAGGATTCCAGAGTGGGGAATCCGTTTTCGTCCTTGGGGACATCCTGAGCGGCAGAGCTTGCCGGAACGGGATCGCCACCAGGGACAGTAGCGCTAGAACCCGGAGTTACAGAACCGCTGGATGCGGGAACTGTTGCACTGGAACCCGGAATCACGGAGCCGCTGGATGCGGGAACTGTTGCGCTGGAGCCAGCCACCGGGTCGGTGTTAGGCACACTTGCAGAGGAGTTGGGAACCACTTCGCCAGTACCCGGATCTACCGTTGCGGTAGCGGCGCACTTGTTGACCATGTCGGCATAGCCAGCTTCCATGACCGGAGTGTTGTTCAAATCGTAAATGTAGCTGCCATCGTAACGGCCATATTCCGTGCCGTCAGCCAGGGTAACCTTGCCATAGCCCTCGATACCGATGGGATAAACAAGAAGCTTTGCCGTACCAAGATCAATGACGGAAACCTGTTCCGTGGCAACGATTCCCGCACAAATGTTGCTGGCCGGCTGGGACGGATTGCCGGAGCCCGAATCGTCACCGCAGGCCACAAAGGCGCCAGCCATAGCCACGGCACCCAGAGTCACTAACTTCTTGTAAAAAGGATGTCTCATAAAAACCTCTTGCGCCAATTCACCAAACAAGGCGCTCAAATCATACAAGCCTAAATGTATACTCAAGTCCTTCATTTTCAAACACTTGGAATGTTTTTGAAAGTTTAAAATGTTCCCATTTCGTACCCAAAACGGATTTTTCGGACGTTTGGTTCATACTAGCGGCAACATTTGCGGCATATAAAACAGATTGTATCATTTACATTACTCTTTTTCAAAAAGTGAATAAAAATCCTTTAAAAAGAGTACTTTTCCCAGTTTTTTGTTTCATTAAGAATTTAGAATTAAGTCATGGAGAACAAAAATCGGGCTCAAACGCCTCTGGAGGATATTATGAAGAAGTTCTATGGTTTAATGATGGCAGGCGCAATGGCGGGATCCATGGCCCTAATGGCCTGCTCCAATGACAGTTCCACCACCCAGGCAACTGGCGGATCCAAAACCGCGAGCTTCACTCACGACGGCTGCAAGAGAAACACCCTAAACGAAATTCCGGAGGGCGCCCTGGCCAAGGAAACCGCGACACCCATGCTCGAAGCACGCCTCATCCAAAATGGGAATTCCTACCAGGTTGAAATCCCGGATGTTATAGAATCCTGCGGCCTTGAAAGTAAACACACCACCACCAAGACCGAACGAAACGGCAACACCCTGAATATCGAAATCGAAAACCATATGCCGGCTGACTGCGGATCCTGCTACTATGACCTTCGCGTCAATATTGATAAAGACGATGCCAATGCGCTTTTTGTATCCATCAATGGCACCACATACGTACTAGTGAAGGAATACACGACTCCCCAGGATGATGCACCCAGCGACACGGGTGACACCGGCTTTGTGGCGGACCCCTGCGGAAATGCTCCCGAGCAAAATACGGAACCTTACTGCACCGTTCCTGGTGAAAAATTTGAAATTTCCCAGTGCGAGGTCATTCCGACAAACACGCGCTTGTACGACGTATCGGAGGCTCGTCTTATCGAAGAAAACGGTTCCTATAAGGTGGAGATGAAGAATCAGACAATTAACTGCGGTTTCAATGGGGCCAACTCCACCGTCACCATGACCCCGCATGGAGACAGCCTTAAGGCCACCCTGCATATAAACGGCTACCCCACCGCCTGCTACTCCAGCTGCACCCTGACCTTCGACGTTACACCGGAACAGGCCGCAGCAACCACCATTCGTGCCATAGGCTATCAATACGGAAGCGGCTTCCTTAAAATCGTCAAGGAATATTCCTCCGCAGCTCAGCCCACAACCCCGGACACTGTACAGTCCGTTGCCCCGGAAACATCCAAGCTCGCCGCAACGAACAAGTACGGCATGGCTCTGGGCGAATGCAAGGATGTTGACATCGGCGGCCTTGCAAAGAGAAACTCCATCGCCGATATGGCCATCACCGACTCCGCAGACACGTTGAACTACGCCGAGGAGCTGAAAGATCCCACCGCAACCTTGATTACAGAAGGCGCCACCACCCAGGTCATGATTCCCAATGTAATGGATGCCTGCGATGTCGTAGCCACCATCAATGTTTCAATGAACAAAAACACCATTCTCATTGAATACGGAGAAATCCTGGCCACGGCCAACTGCGTTTGCGTCAAGGATCACTGGTTTGACATCAGTTCCCTCGGAGCAGACAATCTCGCCCAGGCACACTACGTCAAGTTCCAAAATCAAACCTACGTTCTGACCCGCTAAACCAGCGTTCACATCAACAAGAACTCTCTCTTACAAACAAAATAAGGACTGCCTTAACAAAGGTAGTCCTTAATTTTATTATCCGCCGAGTGGCGGGGAACAGCCCCGCCCTTTGCAACTCATTAGTCCTTGAACTTGACGGTCTTGGAGCCGGCGACGACTTCGCCAACCTGCACCCACTTTTCGCCCTTGGCTTCCAGGTGAGCAACGACTTCAGCCTTGTCAGCCGGATCGATGAAGATCAACATACCCATGCCCATGTTGAAGGTAGAGTACATTTCGTCCTTCTCGACCTGGCCTTCCTTCTGGATGAGCTTGAAGATCGGGGACGGATCCCAGGAGGTACGGTCGATGACAACGTCAACATTGTCCGGGAGGATACGAGGAATGTTGCCCTGGTAGCCAGAACCGGTAATGTGAGCCAGGCCCTGAATGATCTTCTTGTTGCAGAGATCGATGAGGCTGGGGTAGTAGCTACGATGCGGCATGGTGAGAGCTTCGCCGATGGTCATGTTGGTGCCTTCCAGCGGAGTGTCGACCTTGTAGCCGGCAACGTCGAAGAGAACCTTACGAGCGAGAGAGTAGCCGTTGGTGTGCAGACCGGTAGAAGGCAGGCCCAGGATGATGGTACCCGGCTTGATCTTCTTGCCGTCGATGATGTTTTCGCGTTCCACAACACCCACGATGGTGCCGGAAATATCGTAGTCGCCCGGACCGTAGAAGCCCGGCATTTCTGCAGTTTCACCGCCGATGAGGACGAGACCGTTTTCGCGGCAAGCCTTAGCCATACCTGCGACCAGCTGGTCCATGACACCCGGTTCCAGACGGCCGGTAGCCACGTAGTCCAGGAAGAACAGCGGACGAGCACCCTGTACGAGAATATCGTCGCAGCAGTGGTTCACGATGTCCTGACCAGGCAGGGTGTGGGTACCCATTTCGATATCGACCTTCAGCTTGGTGCCAACGCCGTCAACGGAGCTGACCAGCACGGGGTCCTTCATGCCCAGGTGGTTCAGAGTGAACAGGCCACCGAAGTTGCCAACGTCACCGAGAACGCCTTCGTTGAAAGTGGTACGTACGGACTTCTTGACACCGACCATTGCTTCGTCGGCGCGAGCCAGGGATACACCTGCGTCTGCGTAGTTCATCGTTTTATCCTTTGCCCTAGGTTCGGGCAGGGTTATTGCCCAGCTTAGTGCTGAGCGCTTTGTTTTTCATCAATATTTCTGAGCGCATCCAGAATGAGGCTGGTAGTATCAGTCATCTGGTTGATATTCACGATTTCAGGCATCAAGTGAGTATCAAGCTTGTAAAGTGTTTCGTCACCCCAGGAGAGCATCTTCTCGAAAGCGTCCGGACCTGCCAGTTTGCCACACTTGGCGCAGCAGATACGACCATCCTGGAAGGCAATGAAGCCCTTCTCGCCGTTGCATTCGAAAATGACGGTGCCAGTGACGCGGCTCTTTTCCATGGTCTGAGCAAAATCGATAAAGGGAAGCACCTTTCCGGAAGCCAGCAGGGACAGACGTTCGAATTCATCGAAGGCCTTGTTCTTGGCGCGGAGACGGTCAGCCACCACCTTGTACAGGTAAACCATGATGTTGGGGTTCTTGTCCAGGAACTTCACGAATTCATCGCGAGGGATGACAAGCACGGTACAGCCATCTTCGGCAGCAATCACCGTATTGCTGGTCTCCTCGTTACAGATGATGGACATTTCACCAAAGCAGGCGCCGGCTTCAACTGCAGCCAGCGTGTTGTAATGCCCATCAGGCAGAATCTGACCGCAAATGAAGGCGCGGCCACTCTGAAGCACGCAGAAGGAATCACCAATGCTTCCGCCATTGATGATTACGTCCCCAGCATCGTATTCACGAATCTGGGCGTTCAAAAGCAAATAGTCAGCACAATCACGGGGCACCTGCTGTAAGAACGGGGTACCCAGCTCGTAATTCGCTGCAATCCAGTCACCAATACCTGTATGTGGTTTCATATCGTAAATATTAGAAAATGTTGTGGTACCATGTGTAGGGCAAATATTCGCTTTGAGCCTTATTCGGCCCCTTCTCGGAAGGGGACTGGACTGGAGGTGTTAGTCCAGGCAAACTTTTTACATCCCCGCCGGAGCTATCCGCCAGTAATTGAAAATCCGCAAGGAATAAATCCCTCAAATTCCAGATCAATTCCATAGGTCTCGCCACGGCGCTTTCAAAGAAATCGTTTCCACCGCCGGGTCCCTTACGTCCATCGTTCTGGAACACCTTCTTGTTCTTGAAAGCCTTGATATGGGCGGCACGAGGTTCTGCCGCCAGAATTTCCTCGGGAGTGCCGAACATTCCAGGATTAACCCACATGTCCGCGGAGTCTGCGAGAGCGATTACATCCTCGATGGTCAGGCGGAGCTCGCGGGTAGTGTCTGAAGCCCACAGGTAGCAGCCACCGGCTTTCTTGATAAGGTCCGCGGTATAGCTGCGGCCACCGGGAGCATACCACACGCCACCGTAGCTCATCCCCGCAAGAACTTTACGACCTTCGCAAGGTGAAGCTGCGAGCGAGTCATACTTAAACTCTCTCTCAATGGAATCCGACAGCGCTTCCTTGCCGAACAGATCGCCATAAAGACTCAACCAGCTGGCCTTATCAGCCACGGAAGTTTCCTGCCATTCGGAGGTAAGCATCACGGGGATGCCCAGCTTTTCCATGCGGTCGTAATCGTCCTGAGAGCCGCCTGTAGCAAAAGTCATGACTAGGTCCGGCTTTAAAGCGATTAGCTTCTCGTAATCTACGTTCATTCCGTCGGGGCTCACCTCCACCAGCTGGCCTGCGGTGGCCTTCGCGTAAAGTGAGGAGTCCGCAATGTACTTGCCGGCGCCTACAGCCACGATGCGGTCCTCTACACCAAGGCGCAGCATGTAGCCGATCTGTGCCGACGACAGTACCGCCACCCTCTTAAGCGGAGTGCGTAAAACCATGGCACCGGAAAGTTCGGCCGGCAAATTTTTCCCTGCGTTAAATGCAGCGGAATCCCGCAGCACGAAAAGTTTCTTCAGGGTGTCCGCCCCGACAATGGAACGAATTCCCGCCACACGTTCCCCGCCGGCGGAATCCACCCAGAACAGCTGGCTATGGGTATCCCATACGTTCTCCTTTATTACAGGCTTTTCTTCCCTGCAGGCCGTAAAAAGGAGGGCAAGAGCCAAAAGAGCCCCAATTTTTCCACAAATACTCAACACCTGGATGCCTCGAAACACTCGTAAATCGTTGATTTTTAACGTGTTATGAAAAAAATTCCCTACACAAGTCCAAAACTTAATGTATTTTTTTCACTATGAAAACAAAGATAACCTCTTTTTTGAAAGCTGCCGTCCTCAGTGTACTGGCACTTTCCACTGTTTCCCTCGCCGAGGAAGACAACGGTTTTTATGAAAAGGACCACGTCCGTGGTTTCCTTTCCTTTGGCGCTGACTACCGCCTGATGACAGACGAGTTCGCTTCCTACGTGAACAAGACCGCCTTCTACGAAGGTACCCGTCAGTTCGCCGAAGCAGGCAGCGAAGAAGCCCAGACTTACCAGGCTGACAAATCCATCTCAAAGGGTTACAGCAAGTTTGATGACTACTACCTGGGTCTCCACGTAAACATCGGTGCCCAGTACAAGCAGTTCCTCACCTGGATGGACATCAACTTCATGCCCACACAGGTTTCCGAACGTCCCGGCAAGACCTATAACTCAAGCCCCGTGGCAGCAGCTGATGCGGACGAAGACGCCGCCAGCAGTACCGTCATGAAGTTCCCCCTCTACGACGTGAAGTGGTTCTCCTACGGCGCAGACTGGATGTTCGGCTGGAAGCTCTTTGGCGAACATACCTTCATTAACGTCATTCCCGCTGCTGGTATCGGTTTCAACCTGATCAACTTCCACCTGGCAGCTGACTACACTGTCAGCGACGGCTCCAACTCTGCAGATACTCGCGACCGCTACTACAGCACCTTCGCCAGCACCTTTGCAGCAGAAGTCGAAGTCCGCCTGGAACTGGATCCCATTGCAATCGGCCTTTATGCAGGTTACCGCTACATCCGTTACAACGAACTGGATGTGGAAGGCGTTCTGCTTGCTGATGACCTCAATGGCAGCCGCACCTACGATACCGATAACGACGGCGACACCTTCTGCATCGGTCTCCGCGTTACCTGGATTTTCCAGAGCGACTGGCAGAAGAAGCAGCACGATAAGCTTTAATCGAAGTTTAAAGTACGTTTGAAGATCCCGCCTTATGAGGCGGGATTTTTTTTACGCCTGGTTTTATACAAGACGATTACGCCTGCTGGGCCCTGGGCACAAACTGACTGCGGATCTTGGAAACGGTCTCCCGCCACATAGGGTCCCGCCTACGATCGAAGGCACGGCCCTTCTGGAAGAAGAATCCACGGGGAGGCAAGTCCGACTTGGGGTCCATATCCATCACCTTCTCCATGGCCACATAGTGGGCGCAGGTATCCCGCAGGCCAGAATCCGTCTTCCAGCGGACAGCATTCTTCCCCTTGGTGTAGACGAAGTCCCAGCCCAGAAGAACCGTAGGCACACCCATCATGCGAAGCCTATCGGGAAGGGGAGCGTACTGGCCCTGGGTACTGAGAAGCACCACAATGTCCATCTTGTGATAGGAGGCGATCAGGAGGGCATCTTCCATCAGGCCCAGGTTGGGGCCCATCATGCCGTTGTCCTCGGTCATGTTGCTGTAGTGGACCTGGAAGCCGGCAGTGCAAAGCTCGTGTTCCAGCTTAAGCACCCCGCTTACGGCGCTGCCATAAATGTGGGGATTGCGATGGGGATGGTAATAATGACACTCCATCTCCACGCGCCTGTTACCATCGGAAAAGACCTTGCACAGGTGCATCTCCAGCCAGTTCTTGAGTCCCCTGAAATCCACGTTAGAGTGGTATCTGTGATGAACCTTGTAATATTCGTTGACTTTCTTTAGCGTGTAGCCGTCCAGAAAGAATCCAATCCGTAATGCTTTTTGAAGCATACATCCTCCGTGTTGAGTGTATACCTATAACACGTTGTGATGTACCCGTTTGTACGAACTTTTTTTGATAAATTATTTTAACAGAGGACCTGGACGCCTTTAAATAAGGTCGCGCTTGTTCAAGTCATCCATGAGGGAACCGGGCATCCACTTTTCAAGGGCCCTGTAGGAAGGATCGTCCAGTTTGTTTTTCCAGGCGCTGGATTTTTCCTGGTTGCCTGCGTCGTGATAAATGCGGATCAAGTTCAGCACCGCACACCAGTAGCGAATAGACTTGCCAGTGCGTTTCTCGTAGCTTGCAGCGCTGGATTCATAGAGGGATGCGGCATCATTGTAACGCTTCATGCGGTAGAGCATGTCGGCCTTCATCTGGAGAAGGACCGGATGGCTGGGGGCCTTGGACAGCCCGCGGTCGCAAAGCTTGACGCCCATGGCATAATCTTCCTTGTCGTAATACATCCATACAAGCGGTGTCAGGAACAGCGGCCAGAAGCGGGTGGATTTCTGGGAGGCTTCGTCCAGAGTCTTGAGGTATGCGGCACGATTGTCGGACTTGAAAGGAACCCAGCTGAAACTCTGGTCGATGTAATAGGCGTAAATGGCGTAGAAGGCCTTGGCGTCCAGCTCGTCGGATTCCTCGAACATCTTGGCGGCAGAGCGTGTCGTCATGGCGCCTTTGACAGAGTGGCCCGTTTCCGTCTGGACGTAGCCGAATTCAAACTTGCGGAGGGCTTCCCACAGGCCTTCCGCCTTGCAGGATTCCAGCTGCTTCCCGGCCTTGATGAGAGCGGTAGTATCACCCTTGTCGTCGTACATGCTGATGCGAACCACGTTTTCCAGCACACAGCCTGCACCGTCATTTGCCTTGCGGAACTCCTTGGCGGCCTCCATAGCCTCGCCATACTTCAGGGACATAGTCAGGGAGGTGACCTTGTTCCACAGAGCCATCTGGCTGTCGGACAAGGCCAGAGTCGCCTTCACGTCATCAGCAAAAGCAAAAGTCAAGGTCATGAGGAGGAGGGCAAGAGCTCTTTTCATGGCACGCAATTTAGAAAATTTCCACCCTTTCAGTAGACGTGAATTGTCCAGGCCGATTGTTGATAAGTTGTGTTTAAAATTACTTTTAAACAGTTTATTCACAAACGACGGCTTTTTTCAGTGAATAACAGCACCCTCCCAAATGCCTGTTTTTTATTCCAAAATAGAATAGATCCTGCATACATGCGCGGTAGGGAAGGGCGCAGTCTTTCGAAAAGGATAACTTATTGTATTTCAAAGGGTTAAAAGGACATTTTATTTCGTTTGTACTAAAAAATCACGAAATTTTTCAATCTGCAGGACATATACACTTTTCTTACTTTTCTGATTATTCCGGAGCGGCGGAGCCGCCAGTCCGGAAAAATGGGAGCCATCATTCCGGACCTGTGGAGCCACCTGTTTATAGCTCATTTGTTTGGTCAAATACAGTATGTTGGGACCGCGCGGGATTTTATAAGCCTATTCGCGCGAGCCGCCTGCCTACAATCAGTTTAAAGGCACACGCAATGCTTTGAATGACCAACATCTAGTTTTATCCTGCCATAAGCTTTCCTTGCTAATAGCTATGGCTCTCTTTCTCCGGAACACTGGCTCTCTGACACCGGACTGATGGCTCAAAGTATTCCGGAATAATCACTTTTCCATTATTTTCGGGAAATTAGGCTTAAAAAATCTATACTATCATCAAGGATTTAACAACGTATCAACAATTCACACACCATTGTGTTTAGTTTTGTTGACATTCGGGCAACAGAATTCTAAACGGAGGTCTTATGAAACTGCTCCATAGAACATCCGCACTATCGTTCTACATGATCCACACCGGTTTCCAGAATTTCAAGACCAGGATCGCAGAAGAACTGAGCGCCACCAGCGGCGTAAACCTGGACGACATTGTGGACGACGATACGCTCCACGTACTGTACAGAAACGGCGAGTCCCCGGAATTTGTCGCCGCCTCCATCGGCTGCGGCTACGAAGACTAGCCCATAGAGATTCCTAGAAACAAAGAGCCCCGCGACGTACTAGCCGCGGGGTCTCTTCTATACTCAAGCCTGCAAAATGCAGATTACTTCTTGTCGGTCTTTTCCGGGCAGCCGTCCAGAACTTCGAACTTGCCCTTGGTGACAGTCACGATCTTGGTGTTCACGTTGGCGCCACGCTTGAACTTGATGTCGCCGTACACACCCTTGAACTGGTCGGAGTTGTTCAAGGTCTTGGTCAGGCTCATGTCAGAGTTCATGGACTTGAAGATGATGTTTGCCGCATCGTAGCTCAGGCCGCTAACCTTGTCATCAGCAGGTTCTGCGCCCCAGCGTTCCTTGAAGCTCTTGGAGAATGCCTTGAATGTATCCTTGTCACCCATGTCCAGAGCAGGCACACTGAAGTAGGCGCCTTCCACCAGGTTCTTACCAGTTACCAGCAGGTCGCGACCGTACCAGCCGGAGGTTCCCAGAAGGGTACCGGAGATCTGGTAGAATGCGGACTGGCTAGCCATGAGGCCAGCTTCGCTGGGATTCGTGGAGGCAATCAGGAGGCCCGGGAATTCCACGTCGCTTTCCTTCTTGTTGAACTTGGAGTTGGGAGCGTTCAAGTCGGAAGCGCCACGCTTCATGTTCAGGCGGCGGTTCAGCTGCTTAAAGCGAACGTCGCGAAGCATTTCAAATTCGGTCTTGTAATCCGGATGGCCTTCTTCGTAGTTGCGGAAAGCAACCACGTCGCCGCCACGGCGGTTCACAGCCTGAGTAAAGCTGCGGGACACGGAAGCACCGTAGTCACCCAAAGGGCTCATGATGCCGAACTCACGAATGTTCAGGCACTTGGTTGCAAAGTCCGCGATGCTCTGGGCCAGGTAGTCCATGGTCACGTTGACCTGGAAGATATTGGGACCCATCTTGGCGATACCGTCATCGGTAGCGGTGGGAGTGAGCATGGGGATATACTGATGGTTGGTGCCAAGCCAGGCAGCGACAGCGGCAGCAGGACCACTCATGATGGGACCCACGATTGCAATCACGCTATCCTGGTGGATCGCCTGCTGGGTACGAAGCAGTGCCTGGGAAGCGTCGGCGCGGGAGTCAGCAGTACGGATGTTGACCTTGCCCTTGAGACCGGACTGTTCGTATGCCAGGAGAACGCCCTGAATAGCTTCGGCACCGAATTCGGCGAAGTCGCCAGAAAGGGGAGCGAGAACCAGGATGGTAGGAGTGCCAGCACTCATGCCTTCCAGAGATTCAAGACCGCGCTTTGCGGTTTCTGCCAGTTCGGAAGATTCGTTGCTAGCCACCTTCTTGTACCAGTAGCGAGCGCCACGGAAACGCTTGGCGTTCTGGCATTCGCGGCCAATCTGCAGCTGAATCCAGCCAATGACTTCCTTGTCCACCGGATACTTCTCGATGAGGGACTGGAGCTGGTCTGCATTCAGAAGAGATGCAGCCAGGACCTTGATCACCACATCCTTGGTGCGGGAACGGGCGGCAGGATTCTTGGAGTAAGCCAGGATGCGCAGCATGGCTTCCACGCCATCATAGGGAGCACCCTGCTCTACAGTAACGATGGCGTTAGCCAGTTCCATACGTTCGCGATAGTCGGAAGCGACGTAGTATTCCAGGAACTTGGAGGTAATCTGCTTGGCTTCGTCGCGCTTGTGGTCGCGGAGATAGCATTCGGTAAGCATCACGGCGGCCTTTTCGCCAGCGGACTTGCTGAAGCTGGACTTGTAGACCTTCTGCAGGACGTTCACCGCTTCGCTGCAGTCACCATTCTTGATGAATTCCTTTGCCTTGGATACTTCGTCCTGGGCAAAAATTGAAGTTGCCAGGGAGGCAACGAGAATCAGGGGAAAGAGAATTTTCATATGACTACTGTTCCGCCGCAGCCTGGACCACGACGTGTTCTTTCTTGATTTGCTTCTGGAGGGATTCGGGCAGCTTAGCCCAGTCCATAATGTCGACGCGGAAGGGAAGTCCGCTATCCACGAATGCCTTTTCCACCGCGGTCATGACCTCGAAGGAGAGGGGACGTTCGGAAATCGCCACCAGTTCCAGTTCCGTTTCAGGCGTAAGATCCACGCCTGTGACACGGGAACCGTGAGCCCAGACTTCCATACCTTCAAAATGAAGGTTCAGAATACGCTGGACCGCTTCTAGATGATTATCTTCTATGCATAAAGCCATGGGCGCAAATATAGTTAATTCTAGACAAAGCAAGAAAATCCCC
The DNA here is from genome assembly GCF_900142535.1 of Fibrobacter sp. UWEL. Classification (NCBI taxonomy): domain Bacteria; kingdom Pseudomonadati; phylum Fibrobacterota; class Fibrobacteria; order Fibrobacterales; family Fibrobacteraceae; genus Fibrobacter; species Fibrobacter sp. UWEL. The sequence continues at coordinate 46,808 of NZ_FRBE01000015.1, read as the reverse complement.
CGCCAAAGCGAGGGATTCACGAAGATTCCAGGGGAAAAAGCCGATTAGAGGGTAGATTTGACGAACTTGATCACGTCTGCCTTCACGGTTTCGTAATAGGCATCCCAAATATCGGAAACGGTGTCCAGCTTCTTCAGGTCGTCCATGGGGTAGGACTTGTCCACCTTCGGTTCGCAGCGGAAGATGTTTTCCTTGCCCAGGTTGGCGCGGGCTTCGAACAAGTTGGCATTGCCGGTACGGGCAACCCAGTTGTCCATGATGTAGGAGAGCCAACCTACGGCGGTGAAGTTCTTGGGCTTGGTGTTGGGAACAAGCATACCGGTATTGAAGGAGAGAATCTTGAAGTTTTCCACTTCGCCGGACTTCTTCATACCTGCTTCCAGAGCCATGATGGGGTCGTTTGCCCACATGCCGCCATCGCAGTAATAGCAAGTCTTGGAGCCCTGCTTGATTTCCAGAGTGTCGAAGTAAGTGGGAGCGGAGCAGCTGGACATGATAGCGAATGCCTGGTCCATCCAGGAGTCGTTACGATCCCAGACCTTTTCCACGCTTTCGCCGTTCATGAAGGTAGTGGGAATGAAGATGGGCTTGGGGAATTCGTTCATCTTCTGCTTACCGAAGATTTCGTACAGGGATTCCTTCAGGCCAGCATTTTCGTACTTCACGTAGTCGCTGGAGAGCACGCCCAAGTTCTTCTTCTTCTTGAAAATCTTGGGAAGCTTTTCGCGGTAGAGTTCATAAACCTTTTCGGCATCCAGACCGCGGCAGAGAGCGCCAGCGATAATGGAACCAGTAGAAGTACCAGCAAATGCAACGGAGATGTCACCCAGCTTCTTGCCCAGGTCTGCTTCCAGGCGCTTCATGAACTGCAGAGGGCCGATGCCCAGGGCGCCGCCACCAGAAACAGCGATCACAAGTTTTGCCTTAGGTTTTGTAGATGTAGCCATTCTTTTTCTCCTTTCCTAGCTATCAAAAGTACTGTTTGAAGATAAATTAATCATTTTAAACTGATGTTAAAATTTGTGCTAAATAATAGTAACAAACTTACACAAAAAGCGAAAACACCCTAAAAAAAGAGGATATAAAAAAGAGGATATAAAAAAGAGAAAGTCCCCCGCATCAGCGAAGGACTTCTTGTGCTTAAAGTTTCGGTTGTAGAGTTTCTTGTTCTTGATGACTCTGGTACGGAGGGTCGCCCCGTTGCAGGAGCCATCGATTCGAAGGGATCGCATCGCCGTCGATTCCAGCGCGGAACTGTTCGCGGATCCCTTGGCAGTGCCGGCGGAAATCGCCAGCTTTTCTTTCTTTGCCATAATGATCTCCTTGATGTGAAATATAGAAAGGGCCAGCGAGGATTTCAAATGCTATATTCATACGTATGAAATCCGCCTTCCACTCTATCGTACTTTTGACACTCGTTGTCAACGCATTTTTGTGCGGATGTAGCACCCCTACCACAGGCAATAGTGCAGAATCCAGCCAGGAACAGGATACTACTAGCAAACCCGTCACAGAAGCAAAATCTATCGTGGTTGAAGAATCCGGTATCTACACCAGCAAGGATTCCGTGGCGGCATACCTCTGCAAGTTCGACAAGCTTCCGCAAAATTACGTAGACAAAAGCGAAGGACAGAAACTTTACGAAAGTTCCACAGGGAACACTTTCAGCAAGTGGAATTTTAATCCGTGGAAAACCATCGGAGTCATGATTGGCGGGGACAATTTCGACAACTACGCCTCCGATCCCGATTACTATCACAGCAGCTTACCCGAAGGCAAATACCACGAAGCCGACGTTGACTACGGCAATGTCCAGAGCCGCGGCACCAAGCGACTGGTCTACCAGACCGGCTGCATTATATATTATACCGCGGATCATTACGAAACATTTAAGCTGTTGAATCCGGGCAACCGCTAAATTGTATCTTTATTTTCCGTGATACAGTTCCGTCAAATTCTCGCCAAAATATTTGCAGGTGCCGCCTACGCGGTGCTTGATTTTGCGGGCTGGAAAAAGAAGACGGTGGAAGCCAACTTGATGCATGTTTCACAGGGAACGTGGGGAAGGGGCGTCGCAGGATTGGAACCGCGCGAACTCTACAAAAAGATGCTGAAAAACTTGACCCGCCATGTGGGGGAGTTGCTATTCTGTTTCGACACCTACAAGAACCTGCCGGAGAACTGCGCCGCCTATCCCTGCGAAAGGGACGGCTTTATTTTTGACACCGCCGAAAAGTCTAAGCCTGTAATTGAAAAGATGCGCAGGGGCGGAATCTTCCTGACGGCACATTACGGAAACTACGAAGCTAGTGGCGCCTGGCTGTGCGCCCTCGGCGTCCCGCTGAAGGCCAGTTTCATCCCACTGAAGCCGGATGCATTAAACCGGTTCGTGTACGAAAAAGTCCGATGCGTCCGTGGGAGGCCTTATTCCATAAACGCCCGGACGCCGCGAGAATTTTTTGCCCTGCTGGACGGAACGGCTCCAGACTGCAACGGGCAAAAACAGCTGTTCTGTCTGCTGGCAGATCAGGACAGCAGAATCAATAGCGCTATGGACGGAACCTTTTTGGGATGCCCCGCAAAAATAAACCCGCTACCGGATTTCCTCCTGAAGCACCGTCCCAACACTCCCGTTTTTTTCTGCTGGATCGAGGAGCGGGGGAGTCGCAAAACTTTGCACGCGGTAGAAGCTGTAGCATATCAAAAGCTAGATTCTCGCCTCCGCGAGAATGACAGTCATTCAATTGTGGATGGCGCATACCGCAACTGGCTGGAAGAACGCATCCAGGAAAATCCCGCCTTGTGGTACGGCTGGACCCATCGTCGCTTCAAGAGCAAGAATCCAGAAATCTATGGCTGATTTCTCCCTCCTTCAAAAAGTTGGGGCGATCATAGCCCTCGCCGTCATGATGGCAACCGCCCAACAGCAGATTGTTAAAGGTGACACCGTCGAAGGCTATTTCAATTCCGGAACCTTGCAATACCGCTTCGTCAATAAAATTTCCTATCACAGTTTTTATGAAAACGGGAACCCAAAGGTGGAGGAGTTCGCCATCAGCGACAAGTTCCGAATCATCCGTCATTTTCGGGAAGACAGCTTTCACGATTACGATGCCGTGCTTGGAAATCTGAAGGGGCCGCAATTCAAGCGGACGTACTTCGAGACCGGGGGAGTCCAGGAGGAGCACAGCTGTTTCCGACAGAAAACTTTTTATCCCTCGGGAAACCTGAAAATGCAGGTGGAGTATTCCGACACAAACGCCGTCTACACCACCTATCGGGACCAGGCGCCTAGTCCGCAAAATCCAGGCGCCAACGTGAAGGAAAGAATCGTGAAGAAGGGCAACTCCTTCGTCCCGAAAGAGTTCGAGGGAAACTGCCGAAATCTGGACACCCTGATGGACACCTCCACCGTGGTTAAGAAATACCTGCTTCCCGCTTTTTGATTTCCTCATCCACCTTCCGGCGGAAGATTTCTTCCTGGCCGGCAGTGAGCAACAACTTTTCCTGCTTCACATAAACGGACAACGCGATGATGTAGCAAATCATGGCCACCGCACCTGCAACACCAGAAATAGCCATGGTAATCTGGCCATCGTTCACCAACGGTCCCACCACACTCATGATGATCAGGAGGCAGAAGGCGCTAAGCTGGCTCATGGAAACCTGGGGATGTTCCACATTCAATTCCTTGAGCTTGGCCTCCATCTTGGTCACCATCTCGCGGAATACGAAAAAGTGCGCAATCATACCCAAGTAGGGAATGATGCTGAGGATTACCGCCAGCAAGGGAGAAATTTTTGTGGAACCCAGAATTCGAAGGTTGGTCACGGAGCGGTACATCCAGGCAACCCAGTAACAACCCTGGATGGCGAGGGACAGCAGGAAAAGTCCGCAGGCGACGAAAAATCCCAACAGGAGGTAAAGGACGGTGGAAGCCTGAGACGCTGTGGCCTCGTTCAAATTTTTGGGAAGGCCGCCCATGACAGAGCCCATGGCCATAAGCACTCCAAACAACACCACGGCCATCACCAGCATGACCTTCATCCAGAAAACAGCACGATTCCCGCGAACCGAATTATCCAATAATTTTTCCATATCTCAAATATACTAATAAACAGGCGGATTTAGGGAGATGTGAATAGAGTGTTTACAAGATTTATCTATCACCGTCTTTTAACAACAAGTTAAACAATCTATCAACACATTAGTTTTTGAGCAAATTTCACTGTCCTTCTTGACTATCAACAAATCAACAACAACCCAGAAGAAATGTTCCACGTGAAACACTGTGCTAACTTTTTGATTTTCAACGAGTTTTCCCATAGGGTCAGTAGGTAACTCCACATTTTTCAAAAAACTATTCACAATCTAGCTTGTTCTATGGAAATTACAAATTCTGTTGTGAATTCACTTTTTGTGAATAAAAATATCCACATTCATCTCTGAACGTGGATAAAAACAACAAAATTGTTAATTAGCGGTTGATATTCTATCAACACCTAGAACTTGACAATTTTCGGTGCACCGGCGAAACTGCAGAAAACAGCCTCGGCATCCTTGAAGTAAAGAACCTGAGTATTGGGATCTTCAGCCTTGTACATAGCCTTCAGTTCCGGATAGTTTTCCAGCATGTGAACCTTGGGTTCCAGGCGGTCATCATTGACCAGGGTGCCGCTCAGGCGAAGCCATTCATTGCCAGCCTTGTTCATGGCGCAAATCTGGACCTTGGGGTTTGCTGCAATCTGCTTGGACACATTCTTGGCCTTGGCGGTCTGGATGTAGAGCTTGCCTTCGAAGATTTCGGCAGTGCCGAAGGGACGAACCTTGGGCTGGTCACCATCTACGGTTGCCAAGAAATAGGCGCCAGCTTCCTTGAGAAATTTTACGACTTCTTCCATAATATTTAGGGGTTAGGGGCTAGGTTCTAGGGGCTAGGGCAGATGGATGTAAGAGCATGCTGTTTTAAGAATATTTCATTCTGACGCATACCCTGCACCCTATACCTTAATCTCTAGTCTCTTGTTTAGTGGTTTGAGGTTTTTAAGGTTCCTCGACTTTCGTGTCATTCTGAGCGAAGCGAAGAATCTAGACTGCACTAATATATATATGTATGCGGATTTTGACCAATATTTTTCGTTTATCACAGAACGAACATTCCCGCGGACCCACCTCTTACTATATTATATATATGCAAATCCGCAAAGCAACTCCAGATGATTTTCCCCAGATGCTTCCCATTTTCCGCGAAGTGATCCAAGGGGGCGATACCTACGATTTCGAAGAAACCGCCAGCGACCAGGACGCCTACGACTATTGGTTCGGAAAGGGCGTCACCAGTTTCGTCATGGAAGATGACGCCGCAGGTTCCAAGATTCTAGGATATTATAAGATCATCCAGAACCATCGTGGGCGAGGTAGCCATGTGGCAAACGCCTCCTTCATGGTCGGGAGCGCCGCCCGGGGGAAGGGCATCGGCCGCAAGATGGGCGAAGACTGTATCCGCCAGGCTAGGGAAATGGGCTTCAAGGCGATCCAGTTCAACTTCGTCATCAGCACCAACGAGCCCGCCATGCACCTGTGGAAAAGTCTAGGCTTCAAGGAACTTTGCCGCCTTCCGGGCGCTTTCAACCACAAAAAGCTGGGTTATGTGGATGCGGTAATCTTCTTTATGGAACTTTAACTTTCAATACTCGACATTCATCTATAAACAATATAACGGGGGTTATATGAGAAAATTCGTCCTTTTGTTAATAAGTTTGGCACTTTTTGCGCCTGTACTCGCTCAGGAGACCAACTGGGAAGCGTCTCCCATCAGCGAGGGTTCTTCAAATTCTGTTGCCGTAGAGTCAAATGACCTGCACCAAGAATCTCGTACACCCAGGAGCGATCACAATATCAGCGTAGAGTACGGTTTTCTCAACTTTACCGATTTTATCTGGGCACTCAGCACAGGAATCGGCAGCGCATTCTCTCACGAAGAACCAGAAGATGCATTCTTTATTGGGGATATTTCCATCAACTACGGCTATGAAGTGAGCGATTTTTTCGAGACCGGCGTAATCTTTAATTTCGCAATGCCCGATAATGATATCGCTTTTTTCACCTTGATGCCCAGGGCGAAACTGAATTTTAACAAATATGGTTTTATCAATCCTTACATGGAACTTGACGCTGGCATAATTGTAGCAACCACTGGGGGCGCAATGCCCATGCTTCACTACACATTGTTCGGTCTTGAAATTGGATATTTCTACATTCAACTTCTGGGATGGGGTCAGCGTGGCCTCATCTATGCCGGCTTGAAATTCCCGCTCTGATCATTTTTTTCAAAAAAGTTCATTTTTCCTATTGACTCGTCCCTTGGGGACGGGTCTATATTTATATTGTCGCCTGACGAGGTGGCAGAAAAGTGATCACAAGGGGCGGGTCGCGAACCGCAATTTCTATATGAACAAAGTCAAATTAAAGATAGGTGAGTTCTCTCAGATGATGCAGGTGACCGTAAAGACCTTACGTCACTACGAGCAGATGGGGATCCTGAAACCCTGCGAGGTGGACCAGTGGACAGGTTACCGCTACTATAAGCTGGAGCAGATGCAGCGCCTGGGCGCCATCCGCCGGCTGAAGGATATCGGTTTCTCCCTGGACGAAATCCGCGAACTCTTCGAGGAAGGTTCCCACGAACCCAACGAGGCACAGCTTGAAGAAAAGATCAAGGCCTGCGAAGAGGAGCTGAAGGTTCTCCTGAAGCGTCGTGAAAATCTGCACCAGATGATAGACTCCCAAAGGAAGTTTAAGAGTATGGAAAAGTTCTCCATCCAGTCCCTCCCCGAAATCATGGTGGCCAGCCACCGCGAAGTCATCAAGAATTACCAGGCCATCGGCGACATGTGCTGCAACGTGATTGGACCCGAAATGCAGCGCCTGGGTTGCAAGTGTTCTGCCACCGGTTACTGCTTTACCATCGAACACAACAAGGAATACAAGCCCGAAGATGTGGATATCGAGTATTGCGAACAGGTGGAAGAAATGCTTAAGGATTCCGAAATCATCCAGTTCAAGAAGATGCCCGCAGTGAAAACCGCCCTCTGCCTGAAGCACATCGGACCCTATGATCGCTTCTACCAGTCCTACACCGAGATGTTCAAGTACATCGAGGAGCAGGGTTACAAGATTGTGGGTGACCTCCGCTGCGTCTATGTGGACGGCATCTGGAATCAGGACGACCCCGAAAAGTGGCTGTCCATCATCCAGGTTCCGGTGGAAAAGTAGTTCATCTACCTTTTTCGTAGGTCTATCTTAAAAAGACGGCCTTCAACTGCGTTACGCAACCACTCTTAGCTAGTTTTTTCTCTATGAAGAAAAAAGTCTATGCAGTGCTGATTGTCGTAACGCTTTTTTTAAATATCCTCTTCCATAAGCTGGACGACTATTTTTTCGACGATCAAGTTATCCTCCCGAAAAATGAACCGGAGATTATTCTACCTCACGAAAGTGTTGTACCGACAGGGTTCGTGCAAGCGGGGGAGCTGATTTCCGAAAGCGAATGGGGCAAAATTGACGTTACGGAAATACAGGGGATAGCGCAGAGCGAGACCCACTGGTATATCACAAACCAATGGGAAATCTTCAAGATACCCAAGGACTCCCTTAACGTAATCAAGGCCCGTGTCCATCTGGTTTCCCTGCAAAAGGAGCTGAGGAAAGGATGGTATCGTCATTTCGGTGGAATTGTCTACCATAATGGATTCATCTACATCGCAACCACAGGGAGGGTCCATGCTCTTACTACAGAAAAGGCTACACCGATCATCATAGTCTTAAATGCAAACCTAGAATTTGTGAAGTACGGCTTTCTTCCTTCGGATGCTCAAAAAAATGCTGCATGGGTTGGCTTTAATCCTGTTACTCAAAATATCTACTCGTCAAACGGAGCAAGAGAGCTTCTAGAGTATAACCCCACATTTGAAAATGGGGAAACAATACAACTAATTCAGCAACATAAATTACACTATGCTAATGTCAACTTACCTGAGAACGAGTGGAAAAAGATGGCTAGTCAGGGAGGGACCTTTGACTCTTCTGGCACCTTCTATTATGTTCTAGACAAAAAGGACGCAAACAATGAAAACTATACCGGAATCCATGGTTTTGTGCAAAAGCAGGACGGATACCATGAAATCATTTTGACAGGCGTAAACAACAAAGGCGAAGATACTGACTTCATTAACATCAAGTATATAGGAAGTCAGAAAAATGATAGACTCTGGGAACTAGAAGATATAACCATCACCAAAGAAGGCGACCATCAGTTTCTATACAGTCTTCAGCTCCATAACGGGAAAATGGATCACGCCCGTATTGTTCGATACCGTTTAAACTATAATTAAGTTTTTCTATATTTTCCCTGTTCGCAAGGCGAACTTTCAACATCTATTCACAGCGGTGTTCATAATCGACCGCGGGACAGTTCGAAAAACCATCCTGTCCTTAAACAAAACTAGGTACCTCATGTACAGAATCATGAAGCGCTTCGAAATCTCGGGCGCACACAAGCTGGCACTGAACTACGAAAGCAAGTGCCAAAATCTTCACGGACATAACTGGATCATTACCGTCTATTGCCAATCCAAGACCCTGGACGCCAATGGCATGGTTATCGATTTCAAGACGGCAAAGGAAGTTATTTCCCAGCAGCTGGACCACAAGTACATCAATGAGGTGGTGGACTTCAACCCAACCGCCGAGAATCTGGCCAAGTGGATCTGTGACAAGATTCCTCACTGCTATAAGGTGACCGTCCAGGAAAGCGAAAACAACATCGCCGAATTTGAAAAAGATTAACGAGCCCACCAACAATCATTCTGAGCGAAATGCCGCAGGCATAGAGTCGAAGAATCTAGATACACATATGAAAGTTTCAGAAATTTTCCTCAGTATCGAGGGCGAGGGTATCCGCACAGGCGCCCCCGCAGTATTCGTCCGTCTGTTCGGATGCAACCTCCGCTGCTCTTATTGCGACTCCATGTATGCGGTGGAAGGGTCTGACTTTCAGGAGCTGTCCCCTGTGGAGGTCTTCGAGAAGGTCAAGTCTTTCAACACCCAGTTCGTCACCTTGACGGGAGGGGAACCTCTTATCCACAAGGATGTGGAAGTTCTATTGAAAATGTTGGACGATTATGGCCTCGAGGTGAATATCGAGACAAACGGAACTCAGCCCAAACCCTCCGGCTATAGACATATGTTCTGCACCATGGACTGGAAGAGTATCTCCAGCGGGATGCAACCCAAGATGAAATTGGAAAACATGATGACCCTCTCCGGAAGGGACGTCCTAAAGTTCGTTGTGGGTACGGAAGAGGACCTTCAGGATGCCGCCCGAGTCATCGGGGCCATGGAAGCTGAATATGCCAGAAGGGGAATGAAGCTCCCTACATTCTATGTTTCTCCCATCTTCGGGACAATGAAGTACGAGGACATGGTGGACTGGATTCTCCATAACGCCACCATGAAAAGGAACAATGTCCGATTCCAGGTGCAGCTCCATAAAGTCATCTGGGACCCGGAGGCTAGGGGAGTTTAAAACCTAAGCCGTATATGACGAAGAAAGGAATGCTGGGAAATACCACCAGCATTCTTTTTTGTATATTGGTTTATGGAAAAAGTATAATGGAGATTAGTCCCTATGTTTCACGTGGAACATATCGCAATTTGGGTCAGAGATATCGAGAAGGTTTGTGCCTTCTATGAAAAGTATCTAGGCGCCACGGTTCATCCAGAATATCATAACCCGGCCAAGGGTTTTACCAGCAGGTTCCTGACATTTGATGGGGGAACTCGCATCGAAGTGATGCACCGGACCAACATTGAATCTTCAATATCCAATCCACATTTCGGGTGGTGCCATGTGGCAATGTCCCTAGGGTCCAAGGAAATGGTGGACAAGTTGACCGCCCAAATGGAAGATGACGGCATCACTATCGTAGGGCAGCCTCGAACAACGGGAGACGGATACTACGAAAGCGTGGTCCAGGACCCCGAAGGCAATCTGGTGGAACTAACAGTTTAAAGGATGTTTCACGTGTAACCTTCGCAAGTACCAACAAAGAATCCCCGAGGCTTTCGCCCCGGGGATCTTTTCAACCATCTAACAAAGGAGAACCGTATGACTAGTACGGGAGGGTAACCAGCCCTCGTATATTATATCGGTTCTCATCTTAAAATTGTCAAAAGAAATTCCACTTTTTTATATAGGGTCCTTCCCGGAGTTCAAATCCATAATCCAAAGGAGGCGCTGGATGTACTTGGGCAGGATGTCGTGAATTAGGGTGGAGGAGTCATCGTCAGGAGTAAAACATTCTTCCTGCTCCATCATGTCACTCATGACCGGAGGGAGACAACCGAACAGATTCTGGACTTCGTCGGCAGTATATTGTCGATGGAGGATGGGTTCTCCGGACAGAGTTTTGACGGCAGCAAGTTCTTCCGCAGGGTAAAACTTGCAAGGTTTCCATACCTCCTGACCATGCTTGTCCCGAGATCCGGCAGCACCAAATAGACGGCAGATAGATGCCCGCCCACCATAAATAGAACAGTGGCCTGGATACTTTCCACCCTCAAGATCAGAACGATAAAAGGGGCAATGTTGGGATTCTTCGTTCGCCCCAAAATGTTCCACGTGGAACATTTTGGTTATCGTTTCTGGTTGATTACTTATCAGCCAGGCGGCCATGTACAGTGCTTCGCTTTCTAGTAGATCCGGCTCGAAATGTTCACAGCAGGTGCCGCATCCTTTAGGGCAGGTGAACTTGGACTTTTCAAACCATTCCCGTTGTTTCGTTTCAATCCGGGAGTAAACAGCATCCATCTCGACGAGGATGTCGTATTCTTCAGTACCCCTCAACTTTTCAAGTACAGGGGCAATTTCAGAAATCATAAATGCCTTCTTGTTGAAGGCAAATCTAGCAAAGGACCTTGGGAATGGCTAGACCCTTCGACAAGCTCAACTGTGTTGGCATGCTACACCCTGCGGTTTGCAAATGTTGGCGTACTTCGTACGCTACATGCTCATGCTCGGTCATGTCCAAGCAAGCTTGGCCGCTGCTCTCGGTCTGCATGTTGGTATTAAAACTTCGTTTTAATACTACACTCTTCGCCTCAGTCATGTCAGTGAGCAAGCTCCCTGCCGCGACATTCGGCTCGATCGTGTTTCACGTGAAACAATTAGACTATTCGTCAGGTAGTTCAATTCCGTATGGATTATCCCTTTCAGGAGGAATTTCCTCTACTTTCGGTTTAGGCGGCTTCTTCCTTTCAGGAGGTCTGGTATCCCTGAAAAAGTTATAAGGATCCCCATCACCTTCATATTTATAATCCCTTCCGATAACAAGAGCAAGCTTTGAATTGTCCCACAAATTTGAATTACGTATGACAAGTCCATCATCATCTACGGGTAATGGGATATCTTTTTCAAAAACTAGACGCACTCTCCCGTTGAGCAAAGTATAGGGAACCACCACATAATCAAAGTAAAGGTCATAATCTTTAAACCCCTTGCGCAAGGATGACCTGCTAAACTCCAATTCTTCCTGTGCAACAAGATGTTTGATTAATCCTGTTCTGACTTCATAGAAGCCATCCGGCAATTTTGTAATACTGCGGGGATAAGCATAAAAGAACATGCGCAATGCAAAAGCCACCCAGGCAGTCATAAATGCCGCACCCAAAACATACATGCTAGGGTCTATTGGTACTGACTTGTCTGACTTGATATAATCCCACGCTACGTTTCCCAAAACAAAAAGAATAAAACCACCAAAGACAAACAAGCCCGTCTTGTAGTTCGTAGTCTTTACCAGAACAAGTCTTTCCATTCCTAACCTATTGCTCCCTATAATTCTTTCAGAACATCCTGGTAGATCTTCAACATTTCATCCCCAAAGCAACAGAAGATTACTTTCTTAACAGACTTGCAGGGAAAATTATTCACAGTCTGAATAGCGATCTGGGTAGCGGCTTCCCAGGGATATCCGTACACTCCGGTGGAGATAGCGGGGAAGGCCACGGTCTCGCAACCATTTTCCTCAGCCAACTTCATGGAGTTCTCGTAGCAGGATTTCAACAATTCCGGCTCCCCATGTTGACCATCCCTATAGATGGGACCGGGAGTATGGATGACGAACTTTGCGGGCAACTTGAACCCGGGAGTGATTCGGGCTTCGCCTGTCTGGCAACTGCCAAACTTCATGCAAGCCATCAACAATTCACGACCGGCAGCACGATGGATAGCGCCATCCACACCGCCACCTCCCAGCAAGGAACAGTTGGCAGCGTTTACAATGGCATCCACTTTTAGCTTGGTAATATCACCAGAGACAATTTCAATTTCCAGCATATTCAAGTTCCTATTCTTCCGGCAATTCAATTCCGTAAGGGTTATCCCTCTCAGGAGGGATTTCCTCTATTTCTGGTTCAGGAGGTTTCTTTTCTTTAGGCTTACGTCTATCCGCAAAAAAGTCCTGAGGATCACCATCGCCTACATATATATAGTCACGCCCCACTAAATAAGTATAGGTAGAACCATAGGACAATCCAAACATCTGAAGTATTATTCTAATGTAAGAAATCTTGTGTTCCTGGATTTTTTCCTCATCGAAAAAGAATCCGAACTTGTCCATTTTTCTACCAAAATACATGTAGACACCGCTGCCATCTTCCTCAAATGTCAAGTCATCCTGGCTAATATAGTGGTCAATGAAAAGGAACTTTATCTTGTAATAGCCTTCCTCATCTTTCTCAATTCTTCTCGGGGAAAGAACCATCACCCCATAGAGTTCCGGCAAACAACAAATCGCCAGAGTTCCAAAAAGGACAAAAAGCAACGGGTCTTCCAGCAGGTAATTACAACTCAAATAGATGGCCCATATAGCAGCAATAAAAGCTGCTACCTTCCAGATTGTTCCGCTATTGACTCGAACTAATTTTTCCACGACTCAAATATATAAACAAAAACCTAACACAAATTAAAAATTTATCCACAACTATTTTAAATAAATGCGCTCGTAAACAAACCTTTTGTTGATTTCCTTTTTGAGTATATCTAAATTTTTCCTTGCTTGAAATGTTCCACGTGGAACATTTCAAAAATGACACTTATGCATTATTCTGAAAACGAAGAACAGAAGAATCTTTTGAACCACTTCCTGGCCTCCAATGGGGTGGAACTGTCTGCAGAGACCTTAGACAAGCTTTATAAGTTTGCCGACCTGGTTGTGGATACCAAGGAGTATGGCAACCTGATATCCGAAAAGGATTCTCAAAAATTCTTGTCTAGACATATCGCGGACTCTCTGGTGCCTTATATATATATAGGTAAAGATTTGAAGGGTAAGCGTTGGGCCGATATGGGTGCGGGCGCAGGTTGTCCCAGTTTCCCGCTGGCCATCGCCATGCCGGAAGTCCAGTTCTATGCAGTGGAACCTCGCAACAAGCGAGTGCAGTTCATGAACTTCGTCAAAGACCAGCTGCACCTGGATAACATGACTGTCGTTGGCAAGCGTTTCGAAACTTCCGGTCTTGCCTATCTGGATTTTGTCAGCTGCCGCGCCCTCTCCACTTTTGAAAATGACTGGGAACGCGCCCAGCCGGGTCTGGCCCGCGGTGGCCAATTTGTGACCCTGAAGAGTTTCAATAATATCGTTCACCTGGAAAACGATCCGGCAGTACACATATATAAATATGCACTGCCCCAGGAAGAACAGGAATATGCCCTTGTTACAAGAGGTAACGAATGAGTAAAGTGATCGCTATATGCAACCAGAAGGGTGGCGTGGGTAAGACCACTACCGCCGTGAACCTGGCTGCCAGTTTTGCCGCCCTCGAAAAGAAGACTCTTCTGATCGACATGGACCCCCAGGGTAACGCATCCCAGGGTCTGGGCTTCAACGAAAGCCAGGAAGTGGACGCCCACGAAATCCTGGACTTGGCCGTCAACCCGGACAACATTACTTACGAAAACTTGAAGCCTGCCATCCTGGACACCACCCTGGATTTCCTGAAGGTCATCACTTCCGGACCGGACCTGGCTGTCATGGAAATTGAACTGGTGAACGCCATGAGCCGCGAACACCGTCTGGAACGAGTGATCAACATCCTGAAGCAGTCCTTCGAGTACATCATCATCGATGCACCTCCCAGCCTGAACTTATTAACATTGAACGTCCTGACCGCAGCAACTAGCGTGCTGATTCCGGTGCAGTGTGAATATTATGCACTGCAGGGTATGACCGAACTCTTCAAGACCATCCGCGAAGTCCAGAAAAATTTGAACGCCGGCCTGAAGATCGAAGGCGCCCTCCTGACCATGTACGACTCCCGCCTCAGCCTCTCCAAGCAGGTTGCGGAAGAAGTCCGCGAAAACCTGAGCGACACCGTGTTCCAGGCAATGATTCCGCGCAACGTGAAACTGAGCGAAGCACCCTCCCACGGCAAGCCCGCCATCCTTTACGATGTACAGAGCAGCGGTGCCCAGGCATACATGAAGCTGGCCGAGGAAATCCTGAACAAGGACAAGTAGTACTTGTTCTGGATCTTCAATCCAACACAAGGACAAGTAAGTCCGCAGGATCTTTCCGCACGTATTAAAAAGAAGTAGAGAATAATAAATCGCTAGTTTCTTCGCTTCGCTCGGAATGACGTTACATATGAAACTTAAGTGAGCGCAGGAAGAATAAGGAAAAATTTTATGGGTAAGAAATCTTTTTCTCTGGGACGTAGTCTCGCTGACATCTTGAAGGACCACTCCGCAGAAACTCCTGTAAACCAGGAACAGCCCGCAGCAGAAAACGGATCTATCAACAATGCAGCCGCCGAAAGCGACAATCAGCAGAAGATTGTTGAAATCGACGTGAACCTGGTGGACCCCAACCCTTTCCAGCCCCGCAAGACTTTCAACGACGACGAACTGGTTGAACTTGCCGAAACTATCGAGAAGCATGGCCTGATCCAGCCCATCGCCGTTCGCAAGGTGGGCGACCGCTACCAGATTATCAGCGGTGAACGTCGTACCCGCGCTACCAAGCTGGCCGGACTTTCCACCATCAAGGCACAGGTCTACGAAAACCTGGATGACAAGATCATGGGCGAATGGGCCCTCATCGAAAATATCCAGCGTGTGGACTTGAATCCTGTGGAAGTTGCACAATCCTATCAACAGTTGATTGATCTTCACGACTATACTCACGATGATTTGGCCAAGACTGTTGGTAAGTCCCGCTCCGCCATTACCAACGCACTTCGCCTGTTGAAGCTGCCTGCCCAGGTTCTTTCCTGGATTCAGGAAGGCAAGATTTCTTCCGGTGCAGCCCGCGTGCTCTGCTCCGACAAGATTGACAATCCGGAAGAGATTGCCCGTCGCGCTATCGAAGAAGGTCTGAACGTCCGCCAGCTGGAAGCAATTTCCCGCGGCGAAGATATCAACACTCCGACTTCTGCAGAGATCGAAGTTCACACTGGCAGTGAACAAGGTGAACAGAATATTGAAAATCCGAGCGAATCCCAGCCGGCAGCCCAGCCCGCTCCCAAGAAGGAACTGAGCGCCGACCTGAAGCAGTTCGAAAATCGTCTTGAAACTTTCTTCGGCACCAAGGTCCAGCTGAACCCCAGTGCCGCATCCGAGTCCAAGGGTACCATCGTCATCAACTACTACAGCATGGATGACCTGACCCGCATTCAGGAACTGATGGAAAACCGTTAATCCGGGGAACAAATCTTGAAAGGTAAGTATTACACAATCCAGATCATTCCGGAAGACTCCCAGGGAATCAGAAAATACCGTCTGCATGCCCTGTGGTTCACTCTGGCAAAGATTTTTGCCGTAGTTTTCCTCGTTGGAGTGATTGCAGGTATCTTCGTAGTGAAGAAAGGTACCAGCGTTCTTACTAATTACGAGCGATTGAAAATTGCAAACGCTCAGCTTTCAAAGAAAAACGCAAACTACGAAGAACTTTTCTCTCGAATTGACTCACTTTGGGTCCTGGAAGAACGTCTTCAGAACATCTTTGAAACGTTCGTAGAGAATGATTCCAATAAAATCAATAGTTTGATTGAAAAGGACAAGTTCGCACACTCTCCTTCCGAGAAAAATGAGATTGATTTTGAAGGAATTCATGGTTGGAAATCCCCTGCAGAACACTTGAAGCAGGAAAGAATGCCAAACGTAGTACCTGTAGTGGGTGTCGTCAGCAAAAAGTTCTCCCCAGAAACAAATCATATGGGTGTAGACCTGGCAGCAACCTCCGGAAATCCGGTCTTTGCGGCAGGCAGCGGCACAGTTGAATTTGCAGGCAAGAAGGATGACCTTGGAAACATGGTCATCATCAACCACCAGAATGGTTATATTACTACCTACTCTCACATGAAGGACATCCGCACTTCCAAGGGACGCAATGTCTCCAAGGGCGATGTCATCGGTACAGTAGGTGCCACAGGAAACTCTACCGGTCCCCATCTCCACTATACCATCTCTAGAAATGGTGAAGAGCTGGATCCGGAATTATTCTTTAACTTCTAATAGCGAGGAAAACATGGCAACTAAAGGTGAACAGGAAATCACCCAGATCGGCAACAGCGTCACTCTCAAGGGCGACGTCAGTGGTAAGAGCGACGTCCGCGTTGCTGGCAACATCATCGGTAGCGTAAATATCGAAGGTGAAATCATCGTGGAACGCCAGGGCTACGTTGAAGGTGAAGTCAAGTCCCTGACTGCTGTTATTGCAGGTACCATCAAGGGTAACATTGAATGCGCTGAAAAGCTCATTCTCGAAAGCACCTCCAAGTTCATTGGCAACATCAAGACCAAGCAGCTGATCATTCAGGAAGGCGCTCAGTTCCAGGGTAACTGCCAGATGGGCGTAAACCTCCAGCAGAACTCTCAGCAGCAGGCTCCTAAGTCTCAGCCTCAGCCCGAAAAGAAGCTCGACCTCTAACTTTTCACACACTTACTAATTATTATTAGATATTTATATAAATAGTAATGGTAATTGGTTTAGTGAATAGTGGACAAGTTTTCGGTTGTGAAAGTGTAACTTATTGAGCATCAAAAAGTTCTACACTTAACACTGGAGCTTCCGAATGTTGAAAATCGAGAATTTATTCACTTTTTTCAACGTTGACAGATGTTGAAGTCTAGTTTTCAATACCAATTCACATGTGTTTCACAAAACGATGTTGAAGATGGTGTTGAAAATCGGATTTCGTTCATGACATATGTCACAAAAAGTACTTTATTTGGAATATTTTTCGCTTTGTGAGATATTTTTAAGCTATATTAAACCTACCTTATGAAATCAACTTTTCTAAAAATTGGCCAGATTTCCGATCTCCACATCGGCGATGACGAAAGTCTGGTTCAGGGCATTGATGTACGTGCCAATTTCATGGACGCACTCCATTCGGAGTCCATGAAGGATTTGGATTTGTTGGTTCTCTCTGGTGACCTTGCAAACGAAGATGCCGAACCGGGCGCTTATAAGTACGTAGCCGAAGTAGTCAAGAGCTTGCCTATTCCCTGCTGCGTCATTCCGGGTAACCATGACCGTATTGAGGTTATGGAAAAGTACTTCGACCTCAAGGGCAAAGTCCACAATGGCAGATGCTACTACCGCTATGATATTGCGGGTAGGACTATCTTCTTCCTGGACAGTGCCGTAGGTGATATCTCCCGCGACCAGCTGGATTGGCTCAAGGCGGAAGCTGCCAAGGTCAAGGACGAAGTCATCGTCTTCATGCATCATCCCCCTTGCTTCTGCAACCACCGCTTTATGGATCTCCGCTTCTTCATGCGTAACATGCTTGAAGTGCAGGAAGTCCTGGCAGGCATCCCTAATCTGACCCACATCTTCACTGGTCACTATCACGATCACTTCGAAGTGTCCCTCGGCCGTCAGAAGGTTCACGTTTCACCTGCAAGCCAGATGCAAATTGACCCCAGCACTCCCTATTTCAGCCTCAAGAGCTCTAATCCCGGATGGCAGGTCATTAAATGGGGTAAAGATTTTGTAGAATCTGAAGTTTATTTCAAATAACCCCTTGAAATTATTCAGATAATTAACTAAGTTTGTTCAACCTTTGGCGGCTTAGCTCAGTTGGTAGAGCGTCGGAATCATAATCCGCAGGTCTGTGGTTCGAGCCCACAAGCCGCTAGTAAATAAAAAGAGGCAGATATGTCGAAACGAGTTCTTGGAAAGAAAATCCTTGGAATCACGTTCTTGGCGGTCGCCTCTTTTTTTGTGTCTGCAAATCTCGTAGCTTGCGGTGAAGAAAACGAAGCTGTTCCCGAGATGCAGTCTCAGTCTCAGGCACCTCGCAGCGTTCCCATTGTAGATGTTGGCGTTTTCAACGCTCCTGCAAGTAGCGTCATCACTGCGGAAAAGGCTAAGCTTTATGCAAAGGCAAGCGCTACCCTGGTGGAACTGGGCTTCCGCTGGTCCGAACGTATCGACAAGGCACCCAACGACGAAAAGGTCCAGATTCTCAATGCATACAATGTGGCTCGCGACCAGGCATGCGCCCGTGTGGGTCTCAATGGTATTGCAGAATACAACTGGATTACTTCCGTAGCGATTCCTGACCCGAAGAACAAGGCCGTCTTTGAATCCGTCGGCGTAAAGACTGCAAATTAGCGCTCTTTATATTCATCCTGAATTTATAACATTCGTCTAGAACTTTGGAATGCTCAATCCAAAGTTTCTTTTTTATAACTAGCTTTTAGTACATGAAGAGAGAAAATATTTTCATTTTTGTGGTTCTTGCATTTTGCGTAATGTCCTGGTCTCAGTTGACTCATCAGGAGATTGCCAAGATTCGTAATGTTTCCATGGAGCGTGATTCGGTTATCAGCATCCAGGAAGCAATGCAGAGGCGAAGGGATATCATTGCGGCTGACTCCATCCGTGTGGCGGACTCTCTCCGTCAGGCTGGCGTCATCATGGACGAAGTGGATCATCAGCACATGCTTCCGGAAGATAGTATTGCGCAGAAGGTGGTATCTCCCTTCGTGACGGCTTCCGAAGTTTTAGGTCTTAATGTATTCGTGTGGTCTTGGGACTATTACGTGCTGGACAAGCATTACGCCCATACGGGTCCTGACTATTGGAAACGTAACATCAGGGAAGGCTGGAAGTGGGACCATAACCATTGGGCTATCAACTTCTACGGACATCCCTATCAGGGATCCATGTATTATGCTTCCGCCCGCGCAGGTGGTAACGGTTTCTACCGCAGTATGGTGTGGACAGCTCTGGGAAGCTTCACCTGGGAGATGTTCGCGGAGACGGAATATCCCGCACCCAACGATTTGCTCACTACCACTATTGGCGGCTCCATGTACGGTGAAGTGCTGTACAGGCTTTCACGTTTGGCTTATAACAAGAGCGATGTTCCCTGGTACCGCCAGCTGGCTGCCTTCGTGCTGGAACCTGCTGGATATCTACAGCGAAAGGCTTTTGGTAACCGGGATTTCTATACGGGCTGGGTCCCGGTGGAACTTGTGATTGCTGCGGGTGCAGGCTCCCGATTTGGAAGTGACTATCGCATTGGTGGCCAGAACGCAGACGAACTGGATGAGGAATGGCGTGATCGTCACGGCATGATGGCGCTGCATCTGGAATACGGCAAGCCCTATACAAAAGTGAAGCAGCCCTTTGATTATTTCACTGTGGATGTATTTGGCGAAGGTGGCCTCGAAGGGAACGTACTTCAGCTGGACATTATGGGCAAGCTGAAGAACATCGGTGTTCATGGTCGCGGTCACTGGATTGATTTTTCCATCAACCTGGACTACGATAGTTTCTATGGGGAACTGGCAACCGTCAGTACCATTGCTCTAGGTGGCGCCTTGGATCTTGCCCTATGGGTAACGCCCAAGTTGCGTTTCCGAGTCGAGAATGAATTGTACTGGATTTTGCTTGGAACAGCGGACATGGGCTATGATGACTTGATCAAGGAAGTTCATCCGGAGTACTCTTCCGACATGAATAACTATCAGTACAATCTCGGTCTGAAGTACAGCCTGATGGTGGAATTCCTCTACAAGGACAAGTGGCGCCTTTATAACATGGCTACGCTGGATGCCATGCGCACCATCCCCAGTTCACTGCCGCATTATGGCGCAGTAGGTTGGGACTTCCTCCTGCTGAACCATACGGCGCTGGAATACAAACTGACGGACCGCATCGATGTGGGTAACCGCCTGGATACCTATCTCAAGATGGCCGCCTATTCATCGGAAATTTTCGAGCCCATGAGCCGAAGGATTTTCACCTTCTCACTGTACTTTAATTTCCACTTGATGACGGGGAAGTAAGGATTTTCTTGTAGAAGTCCTTCACGTCGTCCCAGCGGTAGTATGGAGCGGCGGGACACTTGGAAGCCTGCTTTTTAGCAGGCTTTTTTGCTTGCTTCGGATTGGCGGTTTCTTTCGAGTTAGCTGCCGCGACGTTCTCGGTTGTTGCGACGTTCTCGCCGGCTACCGTTTCGATGTCAGCGCTGCAGGGAATAGGTGCGGTGACTTCACGTTCGTTGTACAGGAACTTCACCAGGATATCGTCGGACTTTTTCGGATTCTTGTAGAAGACCATCTGCAGGTTTGCAGCCATGGGAATGACCTTAAAGTCAGTCCACTGTTCGTGAAGAGTGGAGAGGTCGCTTACCTTTGCGTTGGAAACAGAGAGCTGCATCAAGCCGGCGAGAGGCAGCAGGCCTGCGTCATGACCGAAGCGTAGGGTGGCTACCGTATGTTCCGTGAGGGATTTTGCAGCATCCAGGGCGATGGCGTGGTTGGCTTCGCTGATGATATTTTCCAGGGTACCCTTGGCGTAGTCGATTCCCTTGGTGGTATTCTGGAGGGGGCTTGTACCCAGCAGGCTGTACCACCAAGAATTTTGAGCCTTCCAGCGTGTGATGGATTCCTCTACGGTAAAGAGGCTGTCCAGAATGTCGTTGCATTTGCCGGTCTTTACGTCACAGAGATTGGCGTGGATGACATCCTTCAGGGGAGCGTCCATCCCCTGCATGCTGGCGACGATTTCGAACAACTTATTATAGAAATTGTTGGCGTCCAGATTGGCGGCCACGTAGGCGCTGTCGCTGAACAGTTTATTCATGAGGGGCTTGGAATCAATGGCGTTCCATAGCTTGTCACTTTCAGTAATGTAGGCTTCCGGACGTGTGTAGTCCATATTGCCCCAGTCAAAGGTGCAGATGAAACTCATCAGGTCCTTACCCGATTCCATGCGGATATCTACGTCGGGAGCCACACTGGAAAGACCTGCGGTGAACGCTGACATGCTGACGATGCAACGGCCGGAAGTGCTTGCGTAGGCATCCACATGGGGCTGGATCTTTTTACCCTTCACCTTCTTAACCTTGAAAAGTTCGGGGAAGTTTTTTGCCATACGCTTGGCGATTCCTTCGTGCTGCTTTGCGCCTACCTGAGTCAAGTCACCGGCTCGGGGCGCTGCCTTCTTTGCAAGAATCTGGCTGGCGATGAGAAGTCTCTTGCCGTCTAGTGTCAGAGCCTTGGCGGCGTCTGCCTTCTGGAGAGTTTCAAACAAGTAGTTGTATTCGTCGGCGCTGTGATGGTAGCGGCTACCGTGGCGTCCGTAGTGACTGATATAGAAAGGCTTGTAACCCTTGGGTGCCTTGGTATACTTGACGTTTCTGTCCGGCTCCGGATAAGCAAGGTAATTACTGGAAGTGTATGCTGGATGTGCCTTCAGTTCCTCCAGGGTGGTCTGTGCCTGGGCGCCTGTGGCAAGGAATAAACCTAGGGCGGTAACAAAAAATACGTGCTTCGGTGTTATAGAATTAAAAGTTTTAAACATCAGAAAAATCTCTTTTTTTATAAAGATAGTTTTTTTGAATTTTTTATCTTTGGCCCCGTGTTTTATCGTCTCTTACTAGCCCTTGTTTTCCTGCTGCCCTGTAGCGCAGCTTTTGCCTATGATGGCAACGATGAAAGCGAGGAAGAATTTGTGGATGACGAGATCGACGGCATTACGGAATTTAAGAATAAATTCTTAATCCGATTCCTCTGTAACTATAATTTCGTGAGTTTTTGGAGCAGCGAAAATCATCAGCGCACCCTGCTTTCCAACCGCCCTGTGGATGTGGGTCTGGGTTTTGGCTACAAGGATTTTTACTGGGATTTTCTATACGCCCTGCCTTTTACTACCGGTACTGCGTCAAAGTCGGTGGCTTTCGAGATAGGTTTTGATTTTTTCCCTGGAAACTGGTGGATCGAGGGGGAGTATCGCCGTTATAGCGGATTCAATATGAACGACACTCTCACTACCTATGTGGATTTCAGGGAGTCGGATGCCTATGTTTCCGCCTTGTGGATGGCTACAGCGGAAGGGAGGTTTAGCCCTAGGGTAGCTTACTTCTTGGACCGTAAGCAGAACGAGTCTGCAGGCAGCGCTATCGTAGGAGGGCGTATCCAGAATACTCGCGCGGTGGACCATAGCGAGACCTTGGATTATTACGAGGATGTCAGGAATATTCGAAGCATCTGGCTGGATGGCGGCTATTCCTATACCTGGATTTACGACAATGACATGTTCCTGAACTTGTGGGGCGTAGCGGGTCTTGCTGTTTTCAGGTGGGACGACGCAGAGGATGTTTCCTTTATGCCCGATGTAGTGGGCAAGATGGCCTGGGGCTACATTGGGGAAACCTGGTCCTGGAACTGCGTGATGGAAGCGGAATACCTTCCTATGGTATTTGACGACCATAGCGAACAGAAGTGGATTTCCGCATTCAAAATCCTTGTGGTCCGTAGATTCTAGACATCTACTTTCATCATTTTCAGTACGTCGGCTGGCTGGTATACCAAATCCTTTTCACTCTTGTCTACACGCCGCTTCAGGAATAGTACGGGAATGATTCTTTCATATCTGGAAGCGAAGGGGAGCTTGCCTGCTTTCTCCATGAGACCTGCAAAAAGCTTTTCGGCATTTTCACTCTTGGTCCATTTGCATTCGCCTACGAGAAGGACTTTCTTGTCAAGGCTTTCTGCAACTACATCTAATTCCATACTTTCATTCTTTGAGACTTTTCCCCACCAGCGGGAAGCCAAGCCGAAAGGAACACCCTCGATGATCTGGCCACTAATGGCTTGGCGGCACATCTTTTCCCAATGGTAGCTGATGATGTTGGGAAGCCTTTCCTTTACGATGTTATAAACAAATTCAGAACGGCCCAGTTCCAGCAGGGACCTATAAGTGTTCACGAACTTGTAATGGAAATCCATGAAGGGATCTGCAATGTGGTACACGCCGTGCTTGCTGATTTTCTCAGATTCCCCAAAGGGAATTTCCCTTTCAATCAGGTGCATCTTGACAAGCTTTTGCAAGGGTGCGCTTAGAGTGGATGCTTCCTTTTCGGCACGGGCTGCAATCTCGGAAATCTTGTTGGCGCCGTTACCGATAATGTGGAGTAGGGTAGACGCCTGGACAATATCTCGCATGTCATCACGGAGGATATGGGTAGGTTCATCGTAAAGAACCCCGTAAGGAGACAATGCAAGATTTTTAATGGCGCTCTCCAGGTTGCGTTCCCTTTCCCTCAATTCCCAATAGCGAGGCACGCCGCCCCAGATTGCATATTCGGCAACGGTTTCTTCCGGATTAAGGTGTAGTGCGTCGGCCATATAGGCGGGAGAAATGGGTGGCAGTCTCAGGATTTCGTGGGCTCGACCATAGAGTGGTGCGTTCTCGTTCAGGATGCTGTCGAACATCATCTGCTGAGAGGATCCGCAGAGAATAAGATGAAAATTGAGGGTCTTTTCGTCCAGGATTTTTTGCAGAACGGAGGGGAGAGTTTCGTCTGCTTTTACCAGATAGGGAAATTCGTCCAGGCAGAGGGCCGAGCCTTTTTCGCAACGCAGGTTAAATGCCTTAAAAAGAGCTTCCCAGGTAGGGTAGGAAACCCCATCGAAATCGGGATAGACTTGTGCGATTGAAATACTGAGAAGTCTACGCTGATTTGCCTGTTCGGATCTGTCCGCCATGAAATAGATGTCGTTCTCTCTTAGAACACGCTTGATGAGAGTCGACTTTCCAAGTCGGCGTCTCCCGTATATGGCGATAAAACTGGATTCACTTTCCTGTAGGCGAATTCCAATACGGTCCATTTCTGCATGTCTGTTGGTGTACTTCATTGATATTAATATAGAATTATTTAGTAGAAAAATTATTTTTCTACTAAATAATATTGACTTGGGTTGAATATCGGTATTCTGTTGAAAAAACTAAGTCATTATAGCCCCTGTTTCACTTTGCAACCTTTTGGCCTTGGCATACAAATTGCTATCTTACCCCGCGTAAAAATTTAACAGAGACCGCGGGTATTGCCTTCGGCCGTAAAAAGGAAACAAAATGAGTATTATTGATACCGTCTTGCATAAGGTGTTCGGTACACCTCATGAACGTAAGGTGAAGCAGCTCCGTCCGGTGATTGCACAGATTAACAAAGTTCGCGAATCCCTGGAATCCCTGGATGACGCCGATCTGGCTGCAAAGAGTGCCGAACTTCGCGAAAAGCTGAAGAATGGTTCCTCTCTGGACGATATCAAGGTGGAAGCATTCGCTGTCTGTAAGGAAGCTTGCGACCGCCGTCTGGGTATCTTCAATATCTTCAAGCCGGAAAACAATTTCGATTTCAGCAAGCTGGGCGACCTGCAGAAGTATACGGACGCTGCCAAGGCTGAACTGGAATCTGGCAAGAACGAATGGGAAGTCTACATGCCTGCCGCAGTCTATGCCAAGGTTCGTGAACTTTATCCCAACTCCGTCAAGCCTTTCCGCATGATGCCTTTCGACGTTCAGATGATCGGCGGCCTGGTTCTTCACGAAGGTGCAATTTCTGAAATGGCTACTGGTGAAGGTAAGACCCTGGCTGCAGCACTGCCTGTCTACCTGAACGCTCTTTCCGGTAAGGGCGTCCATGTGGTGACCGTGAACGACTACCTGGCTGGCCGTGACGCCAAGCAGATGGGTATGGTCTATAAGTTCCTGGGCCTCACTGTGGGTCTTATCGTGAACGGCCTGGATTCCGAACAGCGTCGTATCAGTTATAACTCTGACGTGACTTACGGTACCAACAACGAATTCGGCTTTGACTACCTCCGTGACAACATGGCAGTGGACCCGAGCCAGCTGGTGCAGCGCGAATTGAATTTCTGTATCGTGGACGAAGTGGACTCCATCTTGATCGATGAAGCTCGTACTCCGCTCATCATTTCCGGTCCTGCCGAAGACGCTACCGACAAGTACGCCAAGGCAAACGAAATCGCCAAGAAGCTTGTGAAGAACAAGGACTTCGGCGTGGACGAAAAGGACAAGGTTATCCAGCTCACCTCCAAGGGTGTGACCCACATTGAAGAATTGCTCCAGGTGACCAACCTGTACGGCGAACATGCTGACTGGGTTCACTTCATTGACCAGGCCCTGAAGGCATGGCACATCTATACTCGCGACGTGGACTACATCGTACGTGATGGCGAAATCATCATCGTGGACGAAAACACTGGCCGTCTCATGGAAGGTCGTCGTTACTCTAACGGTATGCACCAGGCTATCGAAGCTAAGGAAAATGTGCAGATCCGTCGTGAAAACCAGACCCTTGCTACCATTACCTTCCAGAACTACTTCCGCATGTACAATAAGCTGTCCGGTATGACCGGTACTGCCGAAACGGAAGCTACTGAATTCATCAAGATCTACAACATGAACACCTGGGTGATTCCCACCAACAAGCCTTGCGTTCGTCAGGACCTGCAGGATCTGGTGTACAAGACCGAAGATGAAAAGTGGAAGGCTATCGTTAACGAAATTAAGGAACGCCACGCCAAGGGTCAGCCCCTGCTGGTGGGTACCGCTTCCATTGAAAAGTCTGAACACCTCCACGGCCTCCTGGAAAAGGAAGGCATTCCTCACGAAGTGCTGAATGCAAAGAACCATGGTCGTGAAGCTGAAATCATCCAGTTCGCTGGTCACAAGGGCAAGGTTACCATTGCTACCAACATGGCTGGTCGTGGTACTGACATTGCTTTGGGTGAAGGCGTTACCGAACTGGGCGGCTTGCATGTGCTGGGTACCGAACGTCACGAATCTCGCCGTATCGATAACCAGCTCCGCGGTCGTTCTGGCCGTCAGGGTGATAACGGTTCCAGCCAGTACTTCTTGTCTCTGGATGACAACCTGATGCGTATCTTCGGTGGCAACAACGTGAAGTCCCTCATGACCCGTTTCGGCGTGAAGGATGACGAAGTGATTACCCATCCTATCGTGTCCCGCTCTATCCGTAGCGCACAGCGCCGCGTGGAAGGCCAGAGCTTCGATATCCGTAAGCACTTGCTGGACTACGATAACGTGATGAACGAACAGCGTAAGGTGATTTACGGTCTGCGCCGTCGTATCCTGAATGGCGAAGACATTCGCGAAGAAATCATGAACCGCATCGAAGACGCTTGCGATATCAAGGTTTCCCAGTACATCGCTGCCAAGAGCTTCCCGGAAGAATGGAAGCTGGAAGACCTGCACACGGATTTGCAGCGCTCCATGAACATGGAATACACTCTGTCTAACGAAGACGCCGTGACCAAGACTCCGGAAGTGATCCTTCAGGAAATCATCGACATGTGCAAGGCTCGTTACGACAAGCTGACCAAGATCATTCCGGATGCTGACTTCCGTCAGATCGAACGTCGCTTCCTCCTCATGACCATCGACCAGGTATGGAAGGAACATCTGTACGCCATGGACCAGCTGAAGGACGCTATCCGCTTCCACGGTTACGCCCAGAAGGATCCTCTGATGGTGTACAAGAGCGAAGGCTTCAAGATGTTCGAAGGCTGCATGGAAAAGATTGCAACCCTCACCGCTCTGCGCATCCTGAACATCCGCATTACTCTGCCCAACGGCATGACTGTTTCTCCGGACCAGATCAAGCTTCCCACTCCGGAAGAAATCGAAGCCGCAAAGGCTGCCCAGGCAGCTCGTGAAGCAGCTGGCGAACAGGCTCCTGCAGAAGAAGGCGCTAAGGCCGCCGGTCTCGCAGGCCAGGCTGCTTCCTCTGAATCTAACGCTATTAGCGAAGAACAGCAGGCTCAGCAGGCACAGGCAGAAAGTTCCGCAGAAGCTTCTGAAGGTGCAAGCGAAGAAGGCGCACCTCGCGTACGCCGTACTTTTACGGATCCTAAGGTTCTTGCAGCACGCCGCGCTATCCAGCAGTCCGCTCCTAAGATTGGTCGCAATGACATGTGCTGGTGCGGTTCCGGCCTCAAGTACAAGAAGTGCCACGGTAAGGGCGAAGGCGACGCAGAAGATTAATCCATGAAGACTGCAAAGCGTTTCTTTAGCCTGGAAGGCATTGATGGTTCCGGCAAGTCAACTCAAATTGACATGCTGATCAAGGAACTTGAATCTGAAGGATACGAAGTGGTGAAGCTTCGTGAACCGGGTGGTGCCAAGATCTCTGAGCAGATTCGCGGCATCCTTCTGGATCCTGCCTTCAAGGGCATTATGGGAGATGATACCGAGCTGTTGCTGTATAACGCAGCCCGCGCTCAGGTCATTGCGGAAATCATCCGCCCTGCTCTTGCTGCCGGAAAGGTGGTCATCGCCGATCGCTTTGCCTGGAGTACCTTTGCCTACCAGGGATACGCCCGCGGTCTTGGTGCCGACAAGGTTCAGCGCCTGACGGAATTGACCTGCGGTGATTGCTTCCCGGAATTGACGGTGGTCCTGGACATTACGGTAGAACGTAGTCGTGCACGCACCGCCAAACGTGGCGAGGCACCCGACCGCCTGGAAAGCGAGAAGGCTGAATTCTTCGAGAAGGTGCGCCAGGGCTACTTGGCTGCCGCCCGCGATTACAGCGATTGCGTACAAGCTATCGATGGCGATCGCGCTCCCGAGGATGTCTTTGCCGACCTCGTCAAGCTGGTCAAGGCGAAGTTGGTCTAAAAGCTCCTAGGTTCTTTTTATTGCCTGCTAGTACCTCTAGCGGGCTTTTATCATTTATGAGATATTTTCTATCGTTGTGTACATGACTTTCAGAGAGAACGTTAGGAGGTTCTTGTGAAATTACGTGATTGTTTTTGGGTTGCTGTTGTAGCTATGATGTTTGCCGCTTGTAGTGGTGGCGATGGCACGAGCGCAAGTCCCGATGAGACTGAAAGCAGTTCTTCCTCTGATGCTGTTCTCAGTTCTTCTCAAGGGCAGAAGTCCAGTTCTTCGACAAGGAGCTCATCCTCCTCTCGAGAAGAGAGTGCAAAATCCAGCAGTTCCGAGAATTCCAGTAGTTCCGTGAATCATCAATCCGACAGCGATAAAAATTCTTCCAGCAGTGCAAAGGAACAGAAGTCCAGTAGCAGTCAAAATCCCGGTTTCGAAATCAAGGAAACCTGCACGGAGACAGGGGCCTGTGATGCGATGGACAGGAAGGATGTAAGTACCTGGAACTTCACGATCAAGGATTCCTTTGGAAAGGATGTGAAGTACATCTATTCTGTGGAAGGTGAAACGCTGGTGCTAACTACCATCGAGGCAGATGGTACCAAGAAAGAGGACAGGACTTCCTATTCCTTCTATAACATGACTAAGGAATCCAGCCAGGAAATGGCTTTCATGGCTGCCCGATCCACCTGTAGAAATGGCGGTGGCGACGATGTGATTATTAAGGATTGCGTCCAGGATACCATCTTCTATTCCAGCAGCAGCGAAGAAGTCATCGAGGAAAGTAGTAGCAGCAGTATGCCCATTGTTTATGGAAAGCTTGTGGATGATCGCGACGGTCAGGTTTATAGGACCTTGGAATTTGGGGATCAAACTTGGATGGCGGAAAATTTGAACTTCGCCTATAACTATCCCACTGCAAAGGAAGATTCTTCCAGTTTCTGCTATGACAACGATCCGTCCAATTGCGAAAAGTATGGACGTCTGTACCTGTGGAGTGCCGCTATGGATAGCTCCGCCATCTTTTCAAAGACCTGTATGGAATGCGGATACTACGCAACCTACGAAGGTGACACCGCGGTTACTTTCAGAGGTGTATGTCCTAAAGGTTGGCATCTACCCCGTACAACGGAATGGCAACAGTTATACGTTGCTATCGAAGATAGTGTCGCATTCGGTTCCAAGATGAAGACCACTACTGGCTGGACAAATACGAATGGAACTGATGAATACGGATTCAGTATTTTGCCTGTGGGCTACCGCAGGGACATAGACGGCAAATACACCCTTTTGTCGGAAGGAGCCTTTTACTGGACATCATCCGAATACGATATGAGATCCGCTTTCGCAATATTTTTTGGCAACAATACCGACGAATATAGGCAATATCATGATTATAAGTATACGTCGGCCTCTGTCCGTTGCGTAAAGGACAAATAGCTTCTACTTGCTGGCCTTGACTTTCAGCTTGAATTCCTGATGGCCCTTGGCGTTCTTGCGCTCCTCGAAGGATTCGGTAGCGTGAATGAGCTTGGGCCAGGTGGAATAACCAAAGTTCTTGGGAGACATGGAAGTGCGGCGGCTGATCTGCTGGGAAACCTTGGAAGCCAAAGCCCAGTCATCATCATCCTTGGATTCAGAAATTGCCTGACGAATGGCGTTCATCAGCTTCGTATCGCTACGGAGCTTTTTCTTATCCTTGCGTTCATCCTTCGGTTCCACCATTTCGGGCATGTCTTCCATGCCGCCCATTTCATCTAGCTTGTCTGTAAAGACAAAAAGATTACAGGAGTGAATGAAGGGGCTGGGTGTCTTTTCTTCACCGAAACCGATGACCATCTTGGACTTTGCGCGAAGCTTCATAGCGAGCGGCGTGAAGTCGGAATCGCTACTGACGATGGCGAAAATGTCGATGTCCTCGGAATAGAGAATGTCCATCACGTCGATAGCCATAGCCATGTCCGTGGCGTTCTTGCCCTTGGTGTAGGGGAACTGCTGGAAAGGCTGGATGGCGTAATCATGGAGAACCTCTTCCCAGGGGTTCTTTTCGGTCCAGTTGCCGTAGGCGCGGCGGATGCCGGTTTCACCATACTTGGCCAGTTCTTCCATGATGCCGTAAATGGCCTTGACGCTTGCGTTGTCGCAGTCGATAAAAAGAGCGATTCTCTGTTCCAGCTGTTCGTTTTCCATAGCCATAAAATTAAAAAATTCCGCAGGGGATCAAGGTTTAGTTTTTGCGCTGTTCACCGTGTACACACCCGCCACAATCAGCAGGATGGCAAGGGCGTGAGTAAATCCGAACAAGGCGAGCCCTGCCAGCACGGATACAACCGCAGAGGTCACCGGCTGGACATAGTTATACATGGCAACTACCGTGGGGCGCAAGACCTTCTGTGCCTTCGCCATCAGCAGATAGGAAAGGAAGGTCCCGCCAAAAACTACAAAGCTGGATTCCGCCCAGGTGACGGGCGCAATTTCCGCGAAGGGAATGGACGTCACGTCCCCTAGGGTAATGGGCATTACCATCAGGGTGGAAAAAGTGAACATCCACTTCATGCAGGTCACTACATCATACTTGCTGATTAAATTCTTGAAGAGTCCCAGATAAATGGCGAAGCTGCACTGGGATGCCATGCAAAGTAAGTCCCCCGCAATGTTACCCGCCTTGGCGTTGCCTGCAGAGGCGCTCCCCAGCACCAGCATGAGGGCGCCGGAAAGTCCAAGTCCGATGCCCAGAATTTTCTTCAGGGTGATTTTTTCCCTCAGGAAGATGGCCGACGAAATCAGCGCGAAAATAGGCAGGCTGGTCGCCACGATGGAAGCGTTGATGGGGGAGGTGATGGACAGCCCCACCGTGAAGCAGCACTGATTGCATACGATAGCGAATAGGCCCGCTCCCGCAAACTTCAGGATGTCCCTTTTGGGTGGCTTCACCCTGGGTTCTTGAAATTTTTCCTGGGGCTTATTGCGAGTCAGGAGGGCTCGCATTAGGGAGGCGGTCCAGAAGCTGATGGCGGCTCCTGCCACCCGGAAGAATACCATGTCCAGCCCCGTAATGCCATGCATCATGGCATCTTTACCGATGGGCGCCATGAGCCCCCATATGGCTGCTGCAAGGAATATGCAGAAATGTGCTGGAATATTGCTGGAATTCACGGCGCAAATTTAAAAATCCCAGTTGTTTTCGAAAAGGATATTACTACAATTATTTTTATGGTAAAATGGTGTGTGGTATATTCTTCTGCCACGGGTAATACCCGTAGGCTGGCCGAGGCTGCAGCCCAAACGCTGGGCGCAGACCTCATGAACGTCAACGATATTCTAGGTTTCCTGCCGGGTAGTCCTGACGCCGATAGCGATCTTTCCGATATGGAGGATTCCTACGAGAATCTCGCGGTCATTGAAGCCAATCGCAAGAGCCTCCTGATTTCTGCGGAAGCCAACTTAAGCGAAGTGGCGGCCAAGCTTTCCAAGTATGATTGCGTCATGGTGGGCTATTGGCTTCGTCGCGGCGGACCCGACCAGAGAACTGCAGTTCTTCTCTCTAAAATGAGCGGCAAGCGTGTGGCACTGTTCCAGACCCATGGCGCCTACGAAGGGAGTGAACACGCGGTAACGGCATTTGCCCGCGCTGGCTCTCTCCTGGGTTCCGACAACACGATCCTTGGAACCTTCAGCTGCCAATGTGCGGTGAACCCTGCCCTCATCAAGCGTCGCCTGGAAGGAAAAGTTCCTGGCCATAAAGGGGAAGACCTTGAAGCCTGCAAGAAGCGCTGGGCTGACGCGGAAAAGCATCCCGACGAGAACGATCTTGAAAGGATGAGAACCTTCGCGAAAAAAATGCTTGTGATTTCCGAGAAAGCATAAGCCGCAAAGGGCCCCGAGTAAAAAATAAAAGAATGTCACCTTTTGACATTCTTTTATTGTATATTATAGTGGCATCAGGAGGTTTCCGTGGCATTTAGAATTATCAGAAATGACATTACGAAGGTGGCTGCAGATGTAATCGTGAACTCGGCCAATCCGCGCCCTATTTGCGGTGGCAGTACCGAAGCTCATATCTATGATGTCGCCGGTTATGATGATCTCCTTGAGGCCCGTCAGAAAATCGGTCATCTTGAAATTGGCCAGCTGGGCGTTACTTCCGCCTTTAATCTTCCTGCCAAGAAAGTCATCCATATTTCCTGCCCCTGGTGGAACGAGTCCAATCCAGATGATTCCATCCGGATGCTGTCTTCCTGCTATATCTCTGTCATCGACAAGGCCAAGGAACTGGGTGCAAAATCCATCGCATTCCCGCTATTGTCCAGTGGGGTCTATCGCTTCCCTAAGGCTCTCGCACTTGACATAGCAGCAACCGCTTTCGAGTTGTACAATCAGGACGATATTGAAATCATCCTGGTAGTTTATGATGCGGAAGCGTTTGATGCAGCCAAGCAGTACTCTCCCGTGGACATGCTGGCGCAGGATGTGGCAAAATCTGCGCCCAGGCGTGCGCCGAGGCGTAACAGTTTAAATCGTAACTGTCCTTCACGTCCTGCTGCTCCCGCAGCAATCAGCGATTATGCCGTTGTTAAAGAACCTGCCATTTCGGGAAATCCTTACGAACAGGAAATGAAGGAAATCAATCGCATCATCTCCGCTTGCGAGGCGACCTTCCACGATTTCTTTATAGAAAAGGTGACGCAATTCAAATGTGGATCCACGGATTCAAAGAAACGTAATGCAGAGATTTATCAGGCTGCCAACATTGATCGCAAACTCTTCTCCAAAGTCTATAGCAAGGATAATTACACTCCCAAAAAGTATACGGTCATCGCTCTTGGTATTGGACTTCGTCTGGATCTGGAAAACATGGAACAAATGCTGGAAGCGGCAGGATGTTCCTTTAATTCCAGCAAGCGGGATTTGGTGATCAAGTATTTTTTGCGCCAGCGTGATTTTTACAAGAAACACGGGCGTTTTGCGATTCATGTCATTAACGATGTCCTGCAGATCTATCACGAAGATATATTGGGACAAAACGATTAGGACATTTTTAGAAGGTCTGGTTTTCCAGGCCTTTTTTCATGTCGCTTTTCAAGCGACCACGGGAGACTTTCAAAAACATAAATTGTCTTCGTAACATAATGGGGAGCAATAAAAAAGGCTTCTCGGGGTAACCCGGGAAGCCTTTTATGCGAGGGGTGGGAGTCGAACCCACACACCGAGGTACCAGATCCTAAGTCTGGCGCGTCTGCCAATTCCGCCACTCTCGCGTTTCTTGGAGAGTTTAAATATACAAAATTTTTCAATGTTCTTGGGCAATTCGAGATTAGATTAATAGATGGGTGGAAAATGAGTGTAAAACACAAGAGAACATTGTTCGGTATTTTTTTGTTGCTGTTGGTGGCCTGTGCCGATGATACGTCCAACAGCCAGGTGGTCTTGCATACTTCCAAAGCGTGTGCCGATCGCGTTATTGACCGCAATCATCCTCCCTCCAATGTGGTTGTGCTTGGAAACTCCCTTCTTTTAGGAAATGGGGGCTTTGGTCTGGCCGCCAGCGATTCCTCCAAGGATTATTTTTCCAGAGTGGATTCTGTATTCCGTGGTCTAAATCCCGATTGTGTAGGCAAGCGTGTGATGGCGAAGCATACGGAAAACTCCCTGAACAATGCAGATCTTTATTCTTCCATTACAGATAATATTTCTCCCTCGCTTTCTGATTCCAATGATTTAGTCATAATTCAGTTGGGGGATAATATTGATACTGGCGAGGAAGTGGACCGCATGAAGATTACGGTGGCCGCCATTATGGATACGGTCTGTAGCAAGGCTCCCAATGCAAAGGTGGTGTGGGTCGGGGAGTGGTACTCCAACGAGCGCAAACAGAAAATCCTCCGTCAGATGACAGAAGCCTATGGCATCCAGTTCATTGATATTTCGGACTTGAACGTGGAGGAAAATCAGGCAAGGGTAGGCGACATCATCGAGTATCCGGATGTCCGCCAGCAGAGTATCAAATACGAAGAATATCACGTTTACGGAGAAGACACTCTGTTTGTCGCCTTTAAGGAAGATGGGAAACTTTATCAGACGGTCATCTTCATCTTAGATCACTTTGACATTCCTGAATGGAAACAGCTGGACTACGTGGGGAACATGGGAATCATAACGGATTCCTTTGCAGCCACCCATCCCAACGATCAGGGCTTCAAGCTTATTGCGGACCGCATTCTAGACGGTCTTGGATTCTAGATATTTCCTACAGGACTTCCTTGATGGCGCGGGCCAGCTGGTCTGCGCAGGAGGTAGACTTTCCGTTGCAGGTGTTTCCTTCCAGGATGGCTGCAATTTCTTTCATGTCCTTGCCTTCACAAAGCTTGCCGATGGCCTTCAGGTTGCCGTTACAGCCACCCAAGAAGCTCAGGTTGTACATCTTACCGTCTTCGTAATCGAAGGTAATCAACTGGGCGCAAACGCCGCTGGTTCTAAATTCTTTCTTCTGCATTTTATTCCATATTCCTGTTAAGTTCTTTTACCAGCTCTGAGACATTGATGGGTTTTGACAAGTGTCCGTTCATGCCTGCTTCCAGGGCGGCCTTCTTGTCCTCGTCAAAAGCGTTGGCGGTCATGGCCACGATGGGAATGTTGGCCTTCTGCTTATCATCCATCTCGCGAATCAAGCGGGTGGCTTCGTAGCCGTTCATATTAGGCATCTGAATGTCCATTAGGATCATGTCATAATAACCGGCGCTTGCATTGTTCAGCATATCAACACAGATGATGCCGTCTGCGGCTCGTTCCGTCTCGATACCCACGTTCTTGAGGATGGTCATGGCGATTTCGGCATTCAGCTCGTTATCTTCGGCCATGAGGATGCGCTTGCCCTTCAGGCTGGCGATGCTTATGTTTTCGGGCTTTCGCTTCACTAGGTACTTTTCGGGATCGTCCACAAATTTATGTTCCATGGTTACCGTGAAGGTGGTACCCTTGCCCAGTTCGCTTTCCACCGTGATGGTTCCGCCCAGGAAGTCCACCAGTTTTTTTACGATGGACATGCCAAGACCTGTTCCGGCGACTTTGCTTTCGGTGGAGTTTCTCTCGCGGGTGAAAGATTCGAAGATGTGTTCCTTGAATTCATCACTCATACCGATGCCAGTGTCCTTGACAATCATGATGTAGGTGCCGTAGCCTTCTCGTGGGCTAGGCTCTTCCCGCATTTCCACGGTGATGGAACCGCCTTCCGGTGTGTACTTGATGGCGTTACTCAGGAGGTTGGTGGCGATTTCCTTTGTCTTGGTAATGTCCAGCATGACGCAGGGATGCGTAAAGTTGGAAATCACGTTGAACTTGATGTTCTTCTTCTTGGCATCCTGTTCAAAAATGGCGATCGCGGTCTTATTCGACTCCCTCAAGTCCATGAAGTCTTCGTCCAGCGTCATCTTGCCGCTTTCGATGCGAGCCATGTCCAGCACGTTGTTGATGATGGTCAGCAGGTATTCGCCGGCGCTCTGCATCTTGGCCAGATAGTCGGAAACTATCTGGGGATTGTCCTTCTCCTTTTCCATGAGCTGGGTGAATCCGAGAATGGCATTCATGGGAGTACGGATGTCATGGCTCATGTTGTTCAGGAAGGTGGTCTTGGCATTGTTTGCGGATTCCGCCAGGGACAATGCGTTCTGTAGTTCCTTCTTGTGCTGTTCGTCCTTTTCCTTTTCACCCTGGATACTGCGGATACTCCAGAGAACGTGGGTACATTCGCCGTTTTCGTTGCGGTTCACTACAATGAACTCGCCGACGCACCAGCCGATGTGTGCCCCCTGGAAAGAGAACTGGATAGAGTTCTGTTCCTTTAGCCTTTCTGCCAGAGTGGATAGTTCTGTAAATTCCAAGGTAGTCTGGCACATTTCCGGGATGACCAGATACTTGCTCATTTCCAGGAACTTGGCGCGGGCGTTACCTCCGGTACCGATATGGGCGGAAACTTCCTTCAGGGAGCTGGCGCTGACTTCGAAGAATGTTTCGGACTTGATGTCTACGTAGTAAACCGCAATGTATGCCTTGGACAAGGTGGAGAGGATATCCAGGTCTCTTTGCTGTGCCTCGATAATGTCAGAAAGATTTTTTTCGTATTTCAGTTCCTTCTGCTTGATCTCGTTTACATTTCGGGTACACCAGACCACATGGGAGCAATCACCGTTTTCGTCACGGTTTACCACGATGAAGGTGCCTTCGGACCATCCGGTAAGCCTGCTGTTGAACTGCTGGGTCATCCAGGTCTTGTTCCTCAGGCGGTCATTGAGTGTAGTCAGGTCGCAGAATTCCTGCATGGGTTCTTTAGTTTCTGCAGTGCATATCTTTTCGAACATGAGATTGAACTTCTCACGAGCATCTCCTGTTTCGCCAATGATTTCATGAACGCCTTTGGTCAACGAGGAAATCTCGTCAAAATGATAATTGCTCATATCGATGAGATATAGGGAGCTGAACTGCTGGGCTAGGGAATTCACGATGTTGCGCTGTTCCATTTCGGCGCGTATTTCGTTATCCACGTTGGCGACCGTAAAAAGTGCCTTCGAGATATCACCGTTGGCTTTTCTATTCAGCACAAACCAGCTGGCACGGCACCATCCGTTTCTCGCTAGGCTAACGTAATCAATGAAGGTGCTGGTCTTGTCCTTCAGTTTATCGGAGAGCGTATCCAGGTCAGTGAAATCACGCATGGCGACTTTGAATGGACTTGCCACATTCTGGGCAACGAAGGCGTCAAAGGCGTCGCGGGCCATGCCCCTGATGTTGACCATGTCTCGAATATCGCGGACGGTTTCCAGTTCCCTGAAGGTTCCGTTCTCCAGGTTGACTTCGTGGATGGAAAAGTAGGAGCTGCTGAGCGCCTGGACCACGTCGTACTGGGCTTGCAGTTTCTGGAACTGGAGTTGCTGCTCTTCGTTGGATTTCTTCAAGGCCAGGTTGATGTTTTCCAGGTGTTCCAGTCTTTCCGATTCGTGAACTTCATTCAAGTACATGTTCAAGTAAATCAGAATCATACCGACGCTAATTCCAATCTGGGTTAATCCGGCATCGATGTTGAAAACGAATCGAATGATTACTCCAATGACGGAGGGGATGACAATCAACATCAGGTAGTTAAATGCCTTGGAAACATCCTGGCCTTTGTTCTTGTGACGGGCCACGGCAATGACGATGATGGCATTTAGTATGTAGATATAAGGACAGAGGATCAACAGCGCAAACAGGGGACCCCTTTGGTAGA
Source organism: Fibrobacter sp. UWEL (assembly GCF_900142535.1). Lineage (NCBI taxonomy): Bacteria > Pseudomonadati > Fibrobacterota > Fibrobacteria > Fibrobacterales > Fibrobacteraceae > Fibrobacter > Fibrobacter sp. UWEL. The sequence continues at coordinate 9,530 of NZ_FRBE01000015.1, read as the reverse complement.
CAAGGCTAGAATCCACATAGTAAATCCAATGAGTCCAGTAGGAGATGAGTCCCAGTACCAGGATAATGGAGATGGGTAGAATAGAGAGGGTTATTTGGCGTCCAGTCAGTTCTCCCTTTCCCGGAATGGTAAGGCGGGTGTAGCCAAACCAGAAGCAGGCTGCAGTCGTCATTAGGGAGAACTGGATGGTGTAAACCCCATGCTGGATAAACGGGTGAGGTGCGAGTAGGCCATAACAGAATGCCAAGGTGCCAGCTGTAGCCAGTTGCATCGCGAAGCATGTTATTGCAAGTTTGCCAAATACCTTTTGAGCACGGGTGCTGATGCTCGTATTTCGCACTTTTAAGTAAACTGCTAGATTCAAGGCTGCGAAAATCAGCGCCTGACATACAGATATAATGCCCGTTTCCATATACACATCACCTTGCCTGCTGAGTACTGCAGGCGTCCTTCTTATGAAATAAATATAACCTTATAAAAAAAGATGGTTGCGGTTTGGCCTTTAAAGGAATATATTATGGGGGAACCTTTTATACGGAGTTGGATGTTCTTTATCCATAACTTCGGCTACGGCCGAAATCAAAATCTGGACATTGTGTAAAAGCCCTCTGGTATTAAACACACAAAAAAAGGATTATACAATGTCTAAAAATTCTGAATATACGATCCGACAGGAATGTCCTGCCGATTTTTCCGCTGTCGAAAACTTGACCCGTGAAGCATTCTGGAACGTTTACCGCCCGGGATGCCTGGAGCATTACGTTCTGCATTGCTACAGGAATCACCCGGATTTCATTCCTGAGTTGAGCTTGGTGCTGGAAGGGCCCGCTGACTGCGGGACCGCTGCGGAAGAAGAACCGCGCCGGGAAATTCTCGCTCATGTCATGTTCGCCTGGAGCGAAATCCTGGTGGACCCTGCTTCGGGTGGGTCGCCCGCGGGGGCAGAACCGCGTCGGTGCGTGTCGGGCGAAGTTCCGCGTCGCCTTCGCATGATGACCTTCGGGCCTATTAGCGTCCGTCCGGACATGCAGCGGAAAGGCTTGGGAAAACTCCTGCTGGACTATGCGCTGGAAAAGGCCCGCCTGATGGGCGCCGGATGTATCGCCATGTGCGGTAACGTCCAATTCTACGGCAAGTGCGGCTTTGTGGTCGCCACCTCCCGAGGAATCCGTTATGCGGATGATCCCGATGGAGACGCTCCCTACTTCTTGATTCGGGAATTGACGCCTGGTTTCCTTGATGGAATCCGCGGTTCCTATCGGGATCCTGCACCTTATTTCGTTGACGAAAATGAGGCGGAGGAATTCGATAAGCAGTTCCCGCCCAAGGAAAAGAAGGTCCTGCCCGGCCAACTCTGCTAACCATATATCAAAAAACTAGCCTAATTCGAGAAATCCTAGTGCGAACTTGGGTAAATCCAAGTATTTGCACTAGGATTTTCTTTTAATTTAGGATAAATTAATATTTGTGCTAGTGCGAATAGTCGTAATAAAAGATTTTTGCACTAGTACAGTAGTGCAAAAAAATGACAATACCCATTATCCACACTACGATAGCCCAAAAGATTTCCGTAGCAAGGGGTAAACCCTAGTGCAATTTGATTCCTTATGCAGAGTTTGCACTACGATTTAGCAAAAAGGGGCCTCGCAGCCCCTTTTCATGATGCGTCAGGCACCATTCATTATTATTCGCAGGCGATTTTCTTGATAATCTTCACCACGGCTTCCAGGGCTTCGACGGACACATGTTCGAAGGGGCCGTGGTAGCCGTATCCGCCAGTACCCAGGTTGGGGCAGGGCAGTCCCATGAAGCTGAGTTTTGCGCCATCGGTTCCACCACGAACGGGCTCGCTGACGGGCTTCACGCCTACAGCCTCAATAGCGTTCTTTGCCCGCTCCAAAACTTCGGGGCACTTTTCAATGACCTGCAGCATATTGCTGTAGGAGTGCTTCAGCTGCAGCTCCACCACGGGTGCAGTTTCTGTACCGCCGAACTTTTCGTTAAAGCGGGTAGCGATTCCTCGCAAAAATTCCTGACGCTGTTCGAAGCGGGTCTGGTCGTGATCTCGCACGATGTAACAGAGGGTGGCTTCGGTTACGTCTCCACTCATGTCTGTCAGGTGATAAAAACCCTGGTGGCCTTCGGTAGTTGCAGGCGTTTCATCCGCGGGCAATGCCATGGCGATTTCTGCTGCCATCAGGCTTGCGTTCTTCATAATGTCTTTGGCTTCGCCGGGATGGACTCCCTTCCCGTGGATCGTGAACTTCGCGCTGGCCGCATTGAAATTCTCGTAGGCAATGTCACCTTCATAGCCGCCGTCAACGGTGTAAGCATACTTTGCCTTCATGTAATCCAGATTCACCAAGTCAGCTCCACGTCCGATTTCTTCGTCGGGAGTGAAGCAAACCCAAATGTCCCCGTGGCCCGCCAAGTTCTCGTAACCGCGACTTTCGGCATGGCGATCAGTGGCTGCCAATTCTTCCATGGCGGTCATGATTTCTGCAATGCCTGCCTTGTCGTCGGCGCCTAGCAAAGTGGTGCCATCGGTAGTAATCAGAGTGCGTCCCTTCAGGCTTTTGAGTGTGGGGAAGTCCGCTACCTTCAAGACTGCGATAGGCCCGCCGTTGGGCCCGCGACCTGCTCCCAGCATCACGTCGCCGCCGTCATAATTTTCAATAATCTGGGGTTTCACATTTACACCGCTAAAGTCCGGCGATGTATCCATATGGCTAATGAATGCGATGGCGTCGTCGTTTTCATGTCCCGGCGTTGCGGGAAGCAGGCCGTACACATAGCAGTGTTCGTCGATCATGACCTGCTCAAGGCCAATCTCCACCAGCTCTTCTGCCAAATACTTGCCTAGATCAAACTGCTGTTTGGTACTAGGGCAGGCTTCGGAATTTTCATCGCTGGTGGTGGTAAAACTCACGTACTTTAAAAAACGATCTTGAACTTTCATTTGAATATCTCGCCAACTATCGCTCGTTATTTATTACAACACTTTTTACAAAAGTGGGGGTGATTATTCTCACAAAATAGATTATTTTGGTAACAGCCCCGAAAAGGATGGAATTAAATCGGGGCGATTGGGTAATTATGAAGAGAGCGAGTGTGTTGACCGTGGCATCCACGGCTGTTTTTGGGTTGTTCATGTTGAACGCCTGTGGCGATGATGGTAATCCCTCATCAAACAATAATCCTTCATCGGAACCGGTTCTAGAATCGTCGAGTAGCGACGTGCTTTACAGTAGTGAAGCGCTTTCCAGCTCCGTGCCTAGCCCCGTGTCTAGCGCTGGTCCTGTGGCATCTTCCTCATCGGCGGAATCCCGGGATCCCGTTCCAGAAGTTTCCTCTTCCTCAGTGGAATCTCAGGAGCCTGTTCCAGTTTCTTCATCCTCTCAGGAAATTTCCAGTTCCAGCGAAGCCCCCGCTGTTGCAAATACTTTCAAGGAAGACTTCAGCGATGAATGTCCCGAAGTGAAAGTTCCTTCGGGTACAAGCAACAAGCTGCTTCCGGATCCCTTCAAGAAGATTGATGGTTCCAAGGTTTCCTCCCAGTCCGACTGGAAGTGCCGTCGCGAAGAAATCAGCACTATGTTCCAGGAAACGGAATTCGGCGTCAAGCCGAACCATCCGGAAAAAGTGAGCGGCAAGTATTCCGCCGGAACACTCACCGTGAGCGTTACAGATAAAGGAAAGACTGTTTCCTTTGACGTGACCATCAAGGGGAATGGCACCGCCGACAAGCCTGTTCCCGCCATTATCGGATTTGGTGGCGGTAGCCTGGGCTCCTCTTACGATGGCATGGGCGTTGCCACCATTAGCTTCGATCCCGATAAAGTTGCTCCCGAAAAGAATCGCGGCACAGGTCCCTTCTATGACTTGTATGGCAGTAGCCATTCCGCTGGTGCGCTGATTGCCTGGGCTTGGGGCATGAGCCGTGTCATCGACGCTCTGGAAGTTACTCCCGAGGCAGGTATTGATGTACACCACATGGGTGTAACAGGTTGCTCTCGCTGGGGCAAGGGCGCTCTGGTCGCAGGTGCATTTGATGCACGTTTTGCTCTGGTCATTCCGCAGGAATCAGGTTCCGGTGGTGCCTCCAACTGGCGTAGCGTTCTCAAGGATAGCAAGGCACAGCCTTTGAGCAGCGCCTGCACTGAGGCCGCCTGGTTCAAGAGCAGTTTCTGCAATTACAAGGACAATAACACCTATAACCTTCCTACCGATCATCATATGTTGACAGGCATGGTGGCTCCCCGTGGCCTTCTGGTTTTAGACAATCAGGGCTGGGACTGGCTGGGCGAAAATCCCTCCTATCACAATGCCATGAGTACCAAGGAAATCTTTGTGGCACTCGGTGCAGAAGATGCCTTTACCTTTAGCAAGATGGGCGATCACATGCATTGCACCTTGCCCAACTCGCAGTATGACGAAGTGAAGGACTTCGTGAATAAATACTTGCTGGAAAAACCTGCTACCACAGGTAAAATCGATAAGGGCAATTACTCGGTGAACTTTACCAAGGCGGATTGGATTGACTGGGAAACGCCTACGCTTGCTCCCTAAAATACTTTTACCCCTCCCGAAACCAAAGACGGGTTACCTCGTGTAGCCCGTTCTTTTTGTATTCATTTTCTACTATTTTGAATACCCATGAGTAAACGTAAAACACGAAAGCGCAAGCCTATGACTCGCTCCCAGATGATGGGGGCGGTTCATTCCGAAGATACGAAGCCGGAGGTGATTGTACGTAAGGCTCTGTTTCGTGCTGGATTAAGGTACCGCCTCCACAGGCGAGATCTGCCCGGCACCCCGGATATTTTCGTGCAGAAATATGGTGTAGCCATTTTCGTCAACGGTTGCTTCTGGCATCAGCATGGCTGCAAGCTCACCACCAGACCAAAATCCAATGCGGCTTTCTGGAATGAAAAGTTCGACAACAACATCGTACGTGACATCAAGACCCAACATCAGCTTTCGCTGCAAGGCATTCGCGTTGCCGTCGTATGGGAATGTTCCTTACGCTCCCAGATGGTGGCGGGCTCCATGGGCGCAGACCTCACTTTGGAACGCCTCGTGAATTTTATCAAGAGCGACGAAGAAACGATCGAATTGTAGACCCCGCAAAAAATTAAATTTGGTATTATGATCAAGATTCTTTTTGTGTGTCACGGAAACATTTGCAGAAGCCCTATGGCGGAATTCGTCATGAAGCATAAGGTGGCGGAACTTACCCGCGAAGGCGTTGCATCCGGTAGAGATTGCGGTTTGACCGCCGCGGATTTCGAAATCGCTTCTGCAGCCACCTCCACAGAAGAAATTGGCAATCCGGTTTATCCTCCCGCTCGTCGCCTGCTGAACTCCAAGGGCATTGACTGCAGTGGCCATGCGGCCCGCCAGATGAACCAGCGGGATTACGACTATTACGATTACATCATCCTGATGGATCGTAACAACCTGCGAAATCTCCGCTGGAATATTAACAGGGAAAGTTATGCCTTTGAGACTGGCGACGCACCGGCCAGCGATTCACAGAAACGCAAAAAAGTTTCCCTCATGATGGATTGGACGAGCCGTCCCGGCGATGTGGCGGATCCGTGGTACACGGGAAATTTTGACGCCACCTGGCGCGATGTGAATGAAGGCTGCGACGGCCTTCTAGAGCATATCCTATCCAGGAAGTAAATGGCGACTTTTCAAACCAGCCGCCATTTGAATCACTGGCGTTAAAATCAGGAAGAATGCAAAAAGGATGCTGGAGGTGGGTGCGCCTATGGTTCCTAGGGGTACTAGGCTTGCCACAGTCCAGGGGACCAGCGGCGCAATGATTACGGCGGTATTTTCAATGGCGATGGCGCGCTGTTTCTCGTTGGGCATGACACCCTCGCAAATTTCGTTGGTCAGCACAATGGCCAAGGTCTGGTTACAGGCGACTGCGCTGGTAAAGATTGCTGTTAAGGTGGTACACCCAAAGGGAGAAATTCTGCCTGAGATTTTTGAAATGAGCTGATGAATTCTGGTGAGGATACCTAAGCCTCGGAACAGTCCCGCAAAGGTCAGCGAGATCAGAACCACCAGAATCAATTTCATCATGCCGAGCATTCCAAGGAACGTGATTTTCCCAAGTTCCACAAAGCTATGTCCCAACATGGACATATTGCCGGCGTCTCCGCCGCACAGGAATAAACTTGCAGAAATCGCAATGCTGATCAGCATATTGATTTTCACATCCACGCGGAAGATTGCCAAAACCAGAATGGAAATGGCGGGCAATGCAAGATACCATTTTGCGGAAAAAGCTTCCGCTGTTCCTGACTTGAGGATTTCCGCAGTGCCACTATCAGCGCTCCCGCCGTTCATCAAAAATCCAAGAGTGCCATAAATTGCAAGGGCCAAAACAGTGGGAATCCATCCGGTGCGAATCATCCCGCGGATATTATCGTAAAGATTGGTCTTTGTCACCTGTGCCACCAGGAGGGCGCTGGTAGAAACCGGTGAACAGCGGTCCCCATAATAGGCTCCCGAGAGAATAGCCCCGCCACAAATTGCAGGATTAATCCCTAGGGACATTCCCACGTTCATGCAGATTACGCCCATGGTCGCCGCCGTCCCGATGGAAGTTCCCGTCAGGACAGAAATTGCGGAATTCAGCAGGAAGGCCGCCGGCAGGAACAGCCCGGGGCTCAACGCGCCGGATGCAAGGTCCACGATGTAGCTAATGGTCCCGCAGGACCTCCACAGGGCGGTGAGCGCCCCCACCAGAAGCATCACGATGGCGATGTTTTTTGCCGTACGAACACCCGACCATGCCCAGCCCGCAAGCTCCCGCAGGCTCAATCCGCGGGTGATTCCGTAAACAAACAAGGCAATCAATATGGCTGTGAGTACGTATAACATCTTATGTAGTACATTCCACCGCGTCATCCTGAGCGAAGCGAAGGATCTAAAAAACTTTTCGTATAAAATTTTAGTAATTTAAGGAAATGATCGCTTTTTTAATTCTTCCCTTTGTAGCCGTTCTAGTTCTGTACCTCAACCTCCGTAAGGTTGCCGACGGTAGCAGGGGTGTCCTCATGGCAGGACTTCCCATCATTTTGACTTTCGGCAGTTTCTTCCTTGCCCGTCAGAATTCTGCATTCTTCAGCTGGATCCAGTGCATCATGGTTATCTGGCTTTGTCAGGCTCTCTGGATGTTTCTCCTGTGGGATCTGGTTTGCGTCGTCCGATGGATTGTACGTAGGGCCAAAAGGAAAAAAGGTCACATCCAGTACAAGACAGACTTTGTTCGTAATGGCGTCCGCGCGGTCCTTGCAATCACAATCCTGCTGACCTTCTGGTTACTGGCCTATGGTATTCCCAACAATGACGATTACAAGACCCGCACTCTGGATGTTCCCGTAACCGTTTATGAAAGTTCTGCGGAATCTCGCGATTTCAAGGCCGTGTTCTTCAGTGACCTTCATATTGATCCCATCTTCCAAAAGGAAAAGCTGGAGCGTCTTATTGCCCAGTGCGATTCCATCAAGCCTAGCTTCATTCTCTTTGGTGGCGATCTGGCGGACGTCCATGATGCCGTCCTGACTGAAGAAGGTTACGACAAGTTGCTGCAGCGTCTGGCAGCCACTGCAAGAATCGCTGCCGTGGCCATCAACGGTAATCACGAAGCCTTCATGGAACGCTCCGGTTCCGATCCCGAAGGTTTCCTCCGCAAAAATGGCTGGCTTGTTCTGGATGATTCTTCCGCTTGTGTTCCTACCGCCTGCTTTACCGGGCGTAGGGATTACCAGAAGGCTCGCGTCTTTGATGAACCTCGAAAGAGTCTAAAGGAATTGGCCGAAGCCCATCCCATGGCTGCCCAGCTTATTAAGGATAAGCATTTTGTCCCCTGGATTATCATGGACCATCAGCCCAAGGGCGTAGAGGAAGACCTGGGTGAATTCCGCCCGGATCTCGCTCTCTCCGGTCACACTCATGACGGTCAGTTCTTCCCGGGCAATATCCTCATTAATTGGATCTGGCCTTTGGCCTATGGCGAGGGTTTCCTCAATGACATCCACTGGCTGGTCAGTTCCGGTGTGGATTCCTGGGGTCCGCCGGTCCGCGCAGGCAGCGACACCGAAATCTGGGTTCTCAACTTCAAGTTGAAAGTGGTTAGGTTGAGGCTTGAGCAATACATCTTGGATTCCTCGCCCTCCGCAGAATTTTTAGCCGAAGTTGATTCGCTGAATAAGGAAGCCATGCAAAAGATTCGCGAAGAAGATCGGAAACGTTTGCAAGCCCTCATAGGTGGTAACGCTCGGTTTTCGAACACTCCCGAACAGAAAAGTGAAATAGCTGCCGACAGCTCCACGAACGACTTATAATGGAATTAAGGGAAGCGAGTGGCCCCCTGAGGGTAGAACGATAGTCCTGTCGAAAAATCAAAAAATTTCCTCTTGCCACCCGCCCCGGGATTTTGCCATATTTAGGGCATGGGGCGAAATATTTCTTTCAATCGGCTGGCTAGCCTCCGGAACGAAATCCTTGATTTAGGTGCGGTCTTCTGTGGCAGCTCTCTGCCCGACTCGTCTTGCCATCAGCCTTCTTTTCAATCCAATCGCCAAATGCTGGATTTCCTCTGGAACGTCCGGAGCCTCACTTACGAAGCCTGCGTTCGCCACGGTCTCAGTCGAGGCTGGTGGACTCACCTCCAGAAAATTTATGGCGAGTGGGAGTTTGTTCGTAACGCCCTGGCAATCCGCTACATGCCTCTGGTGAAATCCATGGCCAAGAAGTACAGCCACCCCACTCAGGAATCATCCGATCTCATCCAGGAAGGAGCCAAGGGAATGCTGCGCGCCATGGATAGCTTTCTGCCGGAATACGGTGTGCCCTTCGAAGCCTATGCCCGCCCGTGGATCCAGAAGTATCTGAGCCTGTGCATCAGCAAAAGCTGTACGCCCACTTTCGTATTGGACCTGGACATTCCTGACAAAGCGGAAAATCCCGAACAACGTTTTACACACCAGGAAACCATCACCTTCCTGAACCAATGCGTCCAAACTTTGGACGTAAACGCCCAGAAAGTTCTTCGCCTCCACTATGGTCCCGAAAAACGCCCCTCCCTGGAGGAAATTGGTGCCAAGTGCGGCTTCTCCCGTGAGAAAACCCGAAAGATCGAGCAAAAAGCCATCAAAAACCTGGCGAAAAGGATGAAAACCCGAGTCTAAAACACTTTTTGGCTCCTGTTGAAGGCAATTTTTCAGAATTTTTGACCCCGCAGAAGAAAATCCGCAAGGATTTTTGAAAAAGATTCCGGAAAAAATCGGGCCATCGGCGGAAATTATCGCCAGGCATAGAAAGAAAGTTGTGAATAGAATGTGAATAAGTCGTGCTGAAGTGTGGGTAGATTTCGTTGCTAGCGAAAAAAGTGAAAAAAAGTGAATTTTTTTCGAGAATTTCCCTTGACATTCCTCCCGAAAATTCTATAATTGGCCTCACCTCCGAACGAGAGAGCCGAAACGAAAGAAACGAAAGCTAGACCGGTC